>NZ_JAWOWF010000025.1:8087-71960 GCF_033340295.1 Vibrio sp. 1401 | reverse complement strand
CTGAAACTCAGTATGTTGTTTAAGAACTGAACAACATGGGGCTACCATGTCTTCTCATCGAATTAAGCAACAAAGCCCCGGGAGGACCTCATTTCAGTTGGGGTTACCGCCACGTCGTTGCCTGGAACCGAAGAGAGACTTGAGGTTACGTCTATCCCAGGTGTTAACGTGCGTTACTTGCAATCGTCATTGCAACTTGCAATTGACGTACCGCCTAATTGGTTACCGATGCAGAGCTTATCAGCGCAGGATATGGGGCGATTTTCCCCGGCTCAGTTTGGGCGTGGTGGCCTGCTTAACTACAACGTATTTGGTGTGTACGAGAACGAAAGCCGACAAAAGGAGGTTTCTATAAATCATGAAGTCAGAGCCTTTTCTGAGTTTGGCGTTTTTTCTACTACCGGGATATTTAAATCTAACTTTCATCGCGATGTTCAGTCCCAGCAAAGCAGCCAGTACACTCGTTTTGATACGAGTTACGAGTACGTCAATCAAGAGAAGCGAATTCGTATGGAGGTAGGGGACTATATTGTTCGCCCTTTATCTTGGAGCCAACCAGTAAGACTGGCGGGTATTCAGTTGTCGCATGATTTCTCTATGCGTCCGGATGTCGTGACGACGCCGTTACCTGCATTTTACGGTGAGGTCACAGCGCCCACTACGTTAGATTTGTTTATCAATGGCTTTAAAACTGACTCAATGAATGTTGGGCCCGGTCCTTTCATTATTAACGATATTCCAATGCTCTCTGGTGCTGGGGAAGCAACGGTAATTGCAACGGATGCTCAAGGTAAGCAAACGGTCATGACCAGCCCATTTTTTCTCTCTTCCGATCTACTCAAGACCGGATTTACATCTTACAGTGCGAGTATTGGTGCGATCAGAGAAAATTTCGGTAATGCATCTAACGACTATGGAGACGGTGGCGTGGTTACCGCTCTGCGTCATGGCATGACTGATTGGTTAACATTAGAAGCTCAAGCCGAAGCAAAAGATGACCTGATCGTTGCGGGGCTGGGCTTTGTCACCAATGCTTTCAACTTGGGTACGGTGGATGCCTCGTTTCGTGTGAGTAATTTTCAGGATCAATCTACCTCATATGCGCTAGGTTATAGTTATCAGTCTCGGCTGTTTAGCTTCGCTGCTCGAACTCAAGTAGAACAAGCCGACTTTTATACCTTATCTCATTTACCAAATTATGAAATGCTCGATGAAGGCAAGGACGCTTCACTCGCGTCGCGCCATCTATCACAAATCAATATGGGAGTCCGTTTGGGAGATTGGGGCTCACTTTCTGGTGGGTACTTTGATATTCAACAATCCGACTCAGATTCACGTACCCTAAATCTTACTTATAGCTACGCTCTGCCTTTTAATATCAATATGTCCCTTTCTTACAACCATAGTATTGGTGGTCAGAGTGTTACGCTGGCGCAATTCTCTCTACCTTTCAGTTCTTTGGGGGGAAGTTCGGGGCTAACGCTGAAAAGAGAGGACGATGGCGATGTGCGAGGGCGAGTGGGTTACAGCCGCCTTGCGCCAATACGAGGTGGGTGGGGCGTCAATTTAGCGCATGATATTAACGAACACCCAGAAAACCGTAAACAGGCCGATTTGACCTACCGTGCGTCATGGGCGCAGTTCAGAGCGGGGTTAAATGGCACCAGTGGCGACTATGATTATTTTGCGGAAATGGCAGGTTCGGTCTCTACATTGGATGGAGAAATATTCCCGGCGAATGAAGTGTATGACAGCTTCGCTGTGGTGAGCACCAGTGGTTTTGAAGGTATTCCGGTTAAATATGAAAATCAAATTGTCGGAGTGACAGACGATGAAGGTTACTTACTTGTTCCTTGGGCTACGGCGTATTACACCGCCAAATATGAAATCGATCCACTTAATTTACCTGCCAATGCTGCGTTTTCTGCGACAGAGCAGTTTGCTTCGATACATTCGGGCTACGGCTACCTGTTAGAGTTCCCAATAGAGCTACAAATTGCACTGAGCATGACGGTGGTAGACGAAAATCATTTGTTCCTTCCGATTGGTACATATGGCCGCTCAGAAACGGGCTTAACAAGCCAAATTGGTTGGGATGGTTTTACGTACTTTGAAGGCGTTGACCCAGGCCGCTATATTCAGTTTTATCCTCAAGGACAGTCGCCATGTAAAGTGTTTATTGAGGGGTTGTATCAGCGTGACAGTCAAAAAATACAAACATTGCCTGAGCAGGTTTGTATCAAAGCCGAAGAAGAGACCGCACTATGATTTTGCGCAGCTGGTTTGCTAGCCTACTTCTCTTTTTCTCGTGCTCGACAATGGCTTGTCAGCTCACGGCGGCAGCACCTTTAATCTTGTTTGGCAATGTTTCTTCGTTTACTGTTTCAAGCTCTCAGCAGCAAAGCTCAGCTCAGCCTCATGCGGGGATTACGTGTGACTTTTCTACACTTGTGTCTTTGTTAAGTGGCGACTACGTATCAGCAACGTTTAACAGTATAAATAATGGTTTGCTATTAAATGAGGATGATCCGAGTTCGGAGCTCAGCTATCAGATTTTTGGCGATCCAGGTCTTTCACAAGAGTATGTATTCGGCCAAACTTACAATTTTTTTGAAATCGGGTTACTCGATTTACTCGGGTTGTTTGGCACTCAAGCCGAGTTTCCGCTCTATGCTCGGACGGGAGTGGGTAGTAATCTTTCCGCTGGGACTTATAAAGACCAAATCACCGTATCCTGGATTTGGGATTACTGTAAGGGTATCGGGGTTCTAGGGGTATGCATTGGCCGCGCCAATGGCAGCGCTCAAAGCGTGATTACGGTTGAGTTGGAAGTGACCCCTGATTGTATGATCACAGCGCCAGATATTGATTTTGGTTCGTCCCCATTAGTGGCCGGTTTTGAACCAGTCAGTCAGGTTATATCGTTAACTTGTACCAAGAATAGTTCCTTCTCCATTGGCTTGAATGACGGCCTAAATGCGTCCGGCGGTCAGCGGCGAATGATTTCTAGTGGTCACTATTTGGAGTATGAAATCTATAAGTCATCAACGATGGAGCGCTGGGGAGGCACCAGTTCTGAACGTCGTGAACACAGTGACGTCGATACTGGCGGCTCCATTCCGGATGGTATCACTCCACAGAATTATAATTATCGCGCGCAGATACTAACCAGCCAAACGACCCCTCCTGCAGGTACTTACACCGATTCAATAATCGTTGACGTTCAATTTTGAGCATCATGTCAATTACATCATTAGAGGCTTCTATTCCAAAAATCTTTTGTAATCATAGTTTTCACTCTGTCACTGCTTAATTTTGTGAGATTAGTATGGCTTTATTCTCACGGAATTTAACTTTCAGAAATAAGGAAAATGATGAAGAAGTCACTAACAACATTAGGTTTGGCACTGGTATTTACAGGAACAGCTTATGCAGCAAGCTGGGGCTACGAGGGAAACCATGGGCCAGCTCATTGGGGTGAGTTTGCATCTGAGTGCGCAAAAGGTCAAAACCAGAGCCCAATCAACATTGAATCGGCGACCGAAGCGAAGCTAGAAAAATTGAATTTCGACTACGAAGGTAAGGCAATTTCACTGCTGAACAACGGTCACACTTTACAGACTGGTTTAGAAGGTAAAAACACACTCACCATTGATGGTAAAGAGTTTACGTTGAAACAGTTCCACTTCCATACGCCATCTGAAAACCATGTGGACGGTAAAGAATACCCTCTAGAAGCACACTTTGTGCATGCCGACAAAGTAGGTCATCTAGCTGTTGTCGCGGTGTTCTTTAAACTGGGTGACGCGAACCCAGATCTAGCTAAGATGCTAGCTAACATTCCAACTAAAGATCAAGATGTTACTATCAAGGTTCCATTTGATGCTGATGCCCTTATCCCAAGTGATAAAGACTACTACCGCTTTAACGGCTCACTAACGACACCGCCATGCTCTGAAGGTGTACGTTGGTTCGTGATGAAAGAAGCACAAACTATTTCTCCTGAGCAGATAAAATCTTTTTCGGAAGTAATGGGGAAAAACAATCGCCCAATCCAACCGCTGAATGCACGTATGGTGTTAACGCAACAATAACCACTTCATGCGAAGAAAAATAAAAAGCCCGCTTAAACACAGCGGGCTTGATTATTTGGGTATTGGTGAGAACTAGAAGCCATGATCTTCTTGCTCTTCCGCTTTTACCATTTGTATAGGATCAAGCTTAAGCGTCTGAGTAGGGAACGCGATATCTGCATCGTGTTCTTTAATGATGTTGATTACCTTAAGCAGTATGTCCTGCTTAACCTCATGGTATCTCACCCAATTCACGGTTTTAGTAAAGGTATAGATAAAGAAGTGCAATGATGATGGACCGAATGTATCGAAGTTGACGATAAGTGTTTGGCGTGCATCAATGTCTTTGTGATTTTTCAGCATTTCTTTTACCGCGGTGATAATTTGCGGCATTTTTTCTGCATCGTCGTAACGAAGTCCAATTTTTTCGTAGATACGTCGGTTCAGCATGCGAGATGGGTTTTCTACGACAATGCTGCTAAACACTGAGTTTGGTACATACAGTGGACGCTTATCGAAAGTTCGGATAATGGTCATGCGCCAGCCAATGCGTTCTACTGTCCCCTCTATTTGTCGGTCTGGAGAACGGATCCAATCGCCAACTTTAAATGGACGATCGAAGTAGATCATAAGACCTCCAAAAAAGTTAGACAGCAAATCCTTCGCCGCTAAACCGACGATCAAACCACCAACACCACCGAAGGTAAGTAGGCCCGATAGTGACAGACCAAATGCCTGCATTACGGTTAGAATTCCGACGGTAATAAAGAACAGGCGCGCGACCTTAGCTATCGCTTGTACTGTTGTTTCATCTCGGTTCTTTTGTTCGAGAACATGCTCTTCAACATTGGTAATGAGCCGCATAACGGTCCATACGAAGATGCTGATGATTAAAATCAGTTTCAGCGTACTTAACCAGTTTATTTTATCGTTGAGCTCGCTCTCTAATATGATGCCGATAGAGGCGGTTGCTGGCCAACACCAAATGAGTGTACTGACTGGCGCTTTTAGCGCATCAAGCAACATGTCATCCCAGTGGAAGGGCGTTTTCTCTACGAGCGCAGCGAGGCGAGAGCGGATCAGCCGCCAAGCTATCCAAGCTATAAAGCTAGCGAGCGTAATGAAAAGGACGCTCCCACTCCAATTTTGATGAGACGTTTCAATGTAGCTTTGTAATTCGGTAAACCACTGTGGCATATGTAACTTATTTCTAGTGAACCATGGAAGGAAAGGTAGCAGATATTACTCCTTCACCCCAGTGATTTCCTTTAAATCATTTACTTATGTCTAAACCGCCCGAGATGGACTTTTCCTTCCGATGAAAAGAGAGTCACCTCAATGTTCTGTTGAGCGACCGCCTCATGCATGTTCAGAGGTACGCTACCAATGATTGAGGGTTGATATTTGGACGATCAATTATAACTTCTCTGACTTATCGCTAACATTTATCTTAAGTAAGTGTGAGAGTGTATTGGCTCTTGAATTAGCGGAGGCAGATATGGAATTTACAGAGCTGGATCGAAACGCGCTCTACGACATCTGGATGTCACAAAAAGCCAAAATGCACATCACTCAAATGGAAATGGCGAAGCGCCTTGGTTTGAGTCTACACGAGTTTTCTGGCTTGTTACGTGGTAATTCTCCACTGACGCTAGGTTTTGTAAAACAGCTATGCGAGCAGCTACATGTACGTCCTGGTCAGGTGATTCCGTCTTTGACGGAGCGTGATCTATCTGCATCTGGTACCGTTTATTTACAAAATCGTGTGACGGTGGATGGCGATATCAGTAACGTGTTTATCGACGGAAACCAAGTCGTGATCGAGTACGTTCACCAAGTTAGCTAGCTTGCTCGTCAAATTATCGGGTTGAAGAGCAATAAAAAACGAGCCACTGTTGGCTCGTTTTTTCGTTTCTGTTTTGCTCGATTGCAAAGATTATGGGATTTTCACTAGCGAATCGCGTGAAAGATCCGCGATAGACTTAGCGCCAGTCAGCGTCATTGCTACACGCATTTCTTTATCGTACAGATCCAGTAGGTTTTCAACGCCTGCTCCGCCTTGTGCTGCCAATGCGTACACAAATGAACGGCCAAGAAGCGTACAGTCTGCACCAAGTGCGAGCATACGAACGACATCAAGACCAGTACGAATACCAGAGTCTACGAAGATCTTAAGATCACCTTTTACCGCATCCGCAATGCTTGGTAGTGCTTTAGCACTTGAAAGTACGCCATCTAACTGACGGCCACCATGGTTAGATACCACAATGCCATCTGCGCCGAAACGTACCGCATCTTTCGCGTCTTCTTCATCTAGAATGCCTTTGATAACCATTGGGCCATCCCAAAAATCACGAATCCACTCAAGATCTTTCCAGGAGATAGAAGGGTCGAAGTTTGCGCCTAACCAGCCGATGTAATCTTCTAGCTTTGTTGGTTCGCCACGATAAGTTGAGATGTTACCTAAGTCGTGCGGTTTACCAAGTAGACCCACATCCAGCGCCCAGCTTGGGTGGCGCATCGCCTGGAATACACGACGCATGGCCGCGTTAGGGCCACTCATACCTGAGTGCATGTCACGGTAACGTGCGCCAGGAACTGGCATATCAACGGTAAACACCAGCGTTGTTACGCCTGCTGCTTTTGCACGCTCAAGTACGTTTTTCATAAAGCCACGATCTTTAAGCACGTAAAGCTGGAACCACATTGGACGTTCAATTGCAGGTGCGACTTCTTCAATCGGACAAACCGAAACAGTTGACATAGTAAATGGGATGCCTTTTTTCTCGGCTGCTTTTGCTGCTTGCACCTCGCCTCGGCGCGCGTACATACCAGTTAGACCAACAGGAGCTAGCGCGATTGGCATTGCCAGTTTCTCACCGAAGATCTCGGTTTCGAGGCTCAAATCTGTCATATCGCGTAGGACGCGTTGGCGAAGAGCGACATCACCTAAATCGTCAGTATTACGCTTCAGCGTGCGTTCGTCGTAAGAGCCGCCATCAATATAATGGAATAGAAACGGGGGAAGCTTGGCTTTCGCGGCAGCGCGGTAGTCAGTAGAAGCTGAGATAATCATAATGGTGTCCTAGCGGTTATTCTAAGCAAAGTTGTGGAGCAATTTGCTCTTTCGTTGAGTCTTCATCGCAAAGCAGTGAAGACATCAAAATGAGTATAGTTACCTATGGTTCACTTACGTTTGAATCGGTGATGTTGGTAACCCATTTACATAATTGGTTGAAAAATTTTATCAAATCACTCAATCAGTTATGCAAACTGGAAAGGGTGACACAGCTGTCGGGGGAATTGATGTAGCAAGCTAAATCAACATGTCGGGGTAGTAGTGCAGACAGCTGTGTCAAATTAGGCAGGGCTGTAAACCCTGCATTTCGCGTTACTTCATTAAGACATCTGTCATTTGGAAGCCATAAATCAGCACCAATCCAATAATGCCTGTCATTACAATGTAGTAGAACGTAGGGATAATCGTCTTACGCAATGTTGCGCCTTCTCGACCAAGCAAACCTACCGTGGCTGATGCGGCAACAACGTTGTGAATCGCAATCATGTTACCTGCGGCAGCACCGACGGCTTGGAGTGATACAACAATCACGCTCGAAATAGACAACGTTTGTGCCACTTCGAATTGGAACTGGCTGAACATCATATTTGATACCGTGTTTGAGCCAGCGATGAACGCACCCAGTGCACCAACGGTGGCACTCAGCGCTGGGAACGCAGAACCAACAAGGTCAGAGGCGAAGTTTGCGGTTGTGACGGGCATACTTGCTAGGTCAGCACCGTTGATGCCTGAGTTGATAAAGATACGAACCATCGGAATGGTAAATACCAAGACAAAACCCGCCCCAATCAGTGTTTTGCTTGACTCGCCAAATGCTTCACGCAATGGCTTTACGCTGCCGCTTTGTAACATTGCAGCAAGTAGTGCGACAAACACCAGAATGCCACCAGGAAGGTATAACGGCTGAATCGCAGCGCTAACGCCAGTCTCACCAAGAATGTTGCTGAACGACAAACTTACGCTTTGTACAAAGCCTTTCAGTTCTGGGCTTACGCGGCTTGCGACGAGAATAACTGCCAGCATTACATATGGAACCCAAGCTTTTACGATGCTCATTGGCTTGCCCGGATTGTCGTTTAGATCGACTTTTAGCGAACCTAACCACTCTGCAGGCCATTTGTCTTCGCTTTCGAAATCCCACTTAGTCTTTGGTACTAAGAAGCCTTTTTTCGCTGCGGTAACAACGATAGACAGACCAACCAAACCACCGATAAGTGAAGGGAACTCTGCGCCCAAGAATACGCCGGTTAACGCGTATGGAACGGTGAAAGAGACACCAGCGAATAACGCAAATGGTAGAATATCCAGGCCTTCACTCCAGCTTCTGTTCTTGCCGAAGAAACGTGTTAACATCATCGCCATTAATACCGGGATCATCGTACCTACGACTGCGTGAATGACAGCAACGTGTGCTGTGATATCTTGCAGGTACATTTCCCACGTTGCACCTTGTGCGGCCAACGACTCACTGATGTTATGCGTGTCTAAACCTTTGTTTACACCTACGATGATAGGCGTGCCTACCGCGCCGAATGAAACAGGCGTAGACTGAATCATCATGCCCATAAGGACAGCGGCTAGCGCAGGGAAGCCGATTGCAACCAGTAGTGGTGCAGCGATTGCTGCCGGGGTACCGAACCCAGATGCGCCTTCAATGAACGAGCCAAAGCACCAAGCAATGATGATGGCTTGTACACGGCGGTCAGCCGAAATATCGGTAAATCCATTACGGATTGTGGTGATCGCTCCAGTGTGTTTTAAAGTGTTGAGCAAGAAGATGGCACCAAACACGATCCATAGAACAGAGACAGTAATGCCGAGTCCTTGGAATACGGAGGCCAGTACGCGATTGGCTGACATATCCCAAAACATAAGTGCGATAGCGACGGTTAGACCGAACGCAACAGGCATGGCTTTTTTAGCAGGCCAGTTGAGACCAACCAATAAGATGGCGGCAACAACAATTGGCGAAAATGCCACTAGGGCAAGTAGGGTTTCACTCATTTGTACATCCTTCGTACGCTGACTTCTCGAACGGTGTCAATCCGCTGTAGAGGTGACTTTTTGTTGTAATGGTTTTGTTAATTTGGCGTGAATTTACTCCTTTATTTTTTGTTGATATAGGGAAATAATGAAAATAATTAATTCCAAAAGTGACATAATGGTATGAGAGCAGACGACTTAATCCTATTTTCTCAAGTAATCGAACTTGGCAGCTTTAGTAAGGTTGCAGAGGCAAATAACCTTACAAATTCGGTAGTTAGCAAAAGAATGGCGAGGTTGGAGGAAGAAATAGGGGCTCAGCTATTATATAGAACAACGCGCAAATTAACCTTGACCGAGGCAGGTAAGGTGTTACTCCACAGTGCTAAAAATGTGAAGCAGGCCACTCAGGAGGCTATGGACGCTGTTGCAGGCTTTGGAGAGAATGTGAGCGGTCATATAAAAATGTCCGTGCCGTGTATCTCTGGAGATTTGATACTTGCTGATGCTGTTGCCGAATTTTGTAACCTTCATCCGGGTCTGACCGTGGATATGTCATTGGATAATCGCTTTGTCGATTTAGTGGCTGATGGTTACGATTTAGTCATTCGAACTGGCTACCTAGCCGACTCCAGTTTGATCGCACGACATATTCTCGATTCCCAATGGGTGGTATGCGCGTCACCTTCTTATATTGCGAAAAATGGGAAACCGATCGAGCCGATTGATCTCACCACGCACAATTGTCTGCAATACGCTTACCAAACCACAGGTGCAACGGATTGGGAGTTTAAAGGAGAAGATGGCAATTACATCGTCAAAGTATCGGGCTGCTTTTCTACTGATAACGCGACCGCATTACGTAAAGCCGCTCTGGGCGGCCATGGTATTGCTTACGTCCCGCGCTGCTTGGTGTATCACGATATTCGTAATGGTCAACTGGTGGATATTTTTCCTGAATTAGTAGGTAAAAAGTTGGGTATCTACGCGGTGTATCCGTTTACTCGTCAACCACCGAACAAAGTGAAGCTGCTTATTGAGCACATTCGTGACCGGTACTTAACGATATCTCATTATTTCTAGGTTCTTCATAGATTTAAAACAATGTCGTTGAAATCAAAATTGGGTGCTCTAAGGTAATCACCGCAATAAAACGATTGAAGATAAACAACTTAATAAAAACAACGGAGTAACACGGACGTTATGCATTACCCAAAAACACGTAAAGATTCTGTCGTGGATACTTATTTTGGTCACGACATTGCCGACCCTTATCGTTGGTTAGAAGATGATCGCAGTGAAGAAACCGCACAATGGGTTTCGGGTCAAAATTCGGTCACCTTCGATTTCCTTGGTCAGATACCGTACCGCCAACAAATCCGTGACTTAGTGGCGAACAGTCAAAACTACGAAAAATATTCCCAGCCATTTGTACGTGGTGACTACACCTACTTCTACAAAAACAACGGTTTGCAAAACCAAAGCGTATTGTATCGACGTAAAGGCGAGGGAGAAGCCGAGGTTTTCCTTGATCCAAATACTTTCTCCGAAGAGGGCACGACCTCTCTTGGCGAAGTCAGCTTCTCTAAAGACTACCGTTTGGTCGCGTATTCCATCTCAGAAGGGGGTAGTGATTGGCGTAAGATCTTTGTCATTGATACGGAAACCAAAGAACAGTTAGAGCCTGAGATTGTTGATGCGAAGTTTACGTCGATTTCTTGGCTGGGCAGCAAAGGCTTCTATTACTCAAGCTACGATAAGCCGCAAGGCAGCGAGTTGTCTGCTCGAACTGAGCATCACAAGCTTTATTATCATGAACTTGGTACCCCTCAATCTGAAGATAAAGTGATTTTTGGTGAGTTGGATACGCAAGTTCATCGTTATGTGTCTGGTACGACGACGACAGATGATCGCTTCCTCATTATCTCTGGCGCAGAATCTACATCGGGTAATCGTCTGTTTTATATCGATTTACAGTCTGACTCCCAAGCAATTGTGACGCTGCGCGATACAACGCAAGGCGACACCTACTTAATTGATAGCCAAGACGCAACCTTGCTGCTTTACACCAACCTAGACGCGCCGAACGGCAAAGTTGTCAGCTACAACACTCAGACAGAACAATGGGCTGACGTGATTGTTGAACAAGAACAGCCGCTAGAAATCAGCAAAGGTGGCGGTTATCTGTTTGCGACTTATATGGTGGATGTGCTTTCTAAAGTGCAGCAGTTTAACTACCAAGGTGAGTGGATTCGAGATGTAGAACTGCCGGGAGAGGGCACGGCTTACGGTCTAGCGGGTAAAAAAGAAGAAACCACGCTGTATTACACCTTTACTAACTACGTGACACCACCGACGATCTTCTCATTTGATGTCGAATCTGGTGCATCGACGCTTTACCAAGAATCAAAAGCGCCGTTCGATCGCAATGAGTATGAGTCAAAACAGGTGTTTTACACCTCAAAAGACGGCACGCAAGTTCCGATGATCATTTCATACAAGAAGGGCATTGCACTTGATGGTAGAGCACCAACCATGTTGTATGGTTACGGCGGTTTTAACATCAGCCTCACTCCAATGTTTTCTGGCAATGTAGCCAACTGGCTAGAGTTGGGTGGTATTTACGCTGTCGCCAACATGCGAGGCGGCGGTGAATACGGTAAAGCCTGGCACAACGCAGGCACTCAGCAGCAAAAGCAAAACGTGTTTGATGACTTTATTGCGGCGGCGGAATACCTGATTGAAAACGACTACACGAGCTCGGATCGCCTAGCGATTCGCGGTGGTTCTAATGGTGGTTTGTTAGTTGGAGCGTGTATGACGCAACGCCCTGAACTATTCAAAGTCGCGCTGCCTGCGGTTGGCGTGCTTGATATGTTGCGTTACCACACGTTTACGTCTGGAGAAGGCTGGAAGTATGACTATGGCACGTCGGAGCAAAGTGAAGCGATGTTCCAATACTTGCTTGGTTACTCTCCTGTTCACAATGTAAAAGAAGGCGTGCAATATCCTGCTACCTTGGTGACAACTGCTGATCACGACGACCGAGTTGTGCCAGCACATTCGTACAAATTTATTGCGAAGCTGCAAGACAAACAGCAAGGCGCTAATCCAGTATTGATACGCATTGATGTCAATGCAGGTCATGGTGCAGGAATGCCGCTGAGTAAGCAAATTGACCTCACCACAGACGTGTATGCATTTACGTTACATAATATGGGTATTGAGTCGATTTAATGCCCTAGTTGTTCGAAGCTTCTGAGAATAAAAAAATGCCGCGACAGTGTCGCGGCATTTTTCATGGTTGGGGGAACTCAATTCATACTGTATGCCAGTATTTGAGCCAGGTTGACTAAGTCTGACTCTTGAACCAACCAGTCTCGGCGGCCAAACCGAAAGGCAGCTACGCCATTCTTAAGACAAGATGAATTTATCACCTTTTCTTAATCCTAGTTTATGAATATGAAACTGTGATGAACCTAAGCCGCATTGTGCTGATTTTCACTGTTTTCAAGATCAAATGAGGCATCTATCAGTTTTTTCGTGTAGTCATTTTTAGGGTTTTGGAAAATCTTTTCGGCCGTACCTTGTTCCATGACCTCGCCCTTTTGCATGACTAGAACACGATCAGAGAGTGCTTTAACTACTGATAGATCGTGGCTAATAAACAAGTAGCCAATATTGTGTTTTTTCTGCAAATCTTTCAGAAGGTCAATCACTGTCAGTTGCACCGAGCGGTCTAATGCAGAGGTTGGCTCATCAAGCAGAATAAACGAAGGTTCAAGGATCAGTGCTCGCGCGATAGCAATACGCTGACGCTGGCCTCCTGAAAACTCGTGCGGATAACGGTTGATGGACGCGGGATCTAAGCGGACCTCACGGAGCACGTCGCGCGCTTTCTGCATACGTTCTTTTTTACTCAACATTGGTTGGTGGACAGTTAATCCTTCTGTGATGATCTCGCCGATAGTCATACGAGGAGAAAGCGAACCATAAGGGTCTTGGAATACCATCTGAACGTCTTTTTTCAGCTCAAAACGTTCTTTGTTTGTCAGCAAGGCCATATCTTGGCCTTTGTATTCTATTTTGCCAGTTGAGGGCAGTAGACCTATCAAAGCTCGGCCGAGTGTAGACTTACCTGAACCGGACTCCCCAACGATCCCGAGGGTCTCTCCTTGTTTAAGCTCAAGAGAAATGCCTTTTACCGCTTCGAAGTACTCATTCTTGCTCGCAATAAAATGCGACTTTACCAAGAATTTGACTCGTATATCGTCGGCCTTTAAAAGCTGTGTAGCACTTTCGCTAATAGGCTCCTTACTGCCTTTAGGAATCGAGTTGATTAGCATACGTGTGTATTCGTGCTTTGGGTCCTCGAAGAGTATTTGCGTTTCGCCTTCTTCGACGACTTCTCCTTTACACATCACAATGACACGGTCTGCAAAGTGTTTTACGACGCCTAAGTCATGAGTAATAAATAGGATTGCCATGCCCATCTGAGCCTGAATTTCTTTAATCAGGTGCAACACTTCTGCTTGAACCGTGACATCCAACGCCGTTGTTGGTTCGTCGGCGATCAAAATATCGGGCTCGTTAATCAGTGCCATCGCAATCATGATGCGTTGCAATTGACCACCAGAAAATTCGTGTGGGTACTTGTTGTACGCTTTTTCTGGGTTTGGCATATGAACCAATTCAAACAGCTCTAACACCTTTTCTTTTGCTGTTCGTCTGTCGACCGGGCGGTGACACATTATGGCCTCAGCGACTTGGATACCCACCCGCATGTACGGGTTTAGTGAGGTCATCGGCTCTTGAAAAATCATGCCAATGCGATCACCGCGAATAATTTGCATTTCACGCTCTGTTTTATCCAAGATGGAGCTACCCTCAAACATGATGGATGAGCTTTCATGCAAAATAGCGTTGTCTGGCAGTAGTTTCATCAGTGCATTGGTTGATACTGACTTGCCAGAGCCAGATTCGCCAACGATGGACAGCGTCTCGCCTGCTTTTAAATCGAAGCTAACATTCTTTACTGCATCGACGATCCCATCGTTTGTCGTAAAGCTGACTGATAGGTTGTTCACCGAAAGAATGGTTTTAGAAGACATCACAGATCCTTGTGGTTGATAAAGCAAATGATACTCAAGCAATGGACAGTACAAACCTAGCTGGCCTCAATGCTTGAGCTTTAGATTAATTATACAGGTGAGAAGGCGAAGCTTTTGCCGAACTCATTGCTTGCAAATGTAAGAACTGCTCATGCGCGCGCGTTACGTGCTCGAGTTCTATCATCCATTGAGCATTACGTTGGGCAGAGCAAAATGCCGCCATGTGAGCTAATAAGTCTTCGCTCTGTTGACCAAGTAGGTGACCTACGCGCTCAATCAGTTCATGGCTCTCTAGCTGCAAAAATTGAAATAGCGCGTAAGTTTGATTGAGTATTGAGAACGCATCATGCTGTAAGCCGAGTTTGTTGAGAATCTCTGATTGCGTCACGCTAGCATCTCTAAGTCCCGTAATGAGACATACAAATTGGCAAGGTTTAGTTTGTGCATTTTCTAGCGCTAAATGAATGTGGTTGGGTAGATTGTTGAGCACGTCGTCATATAAACGATGAGCTTCTGGCCAATGGCCTTGTTCCATCAGTTGCTCCGCTTTTAAGTAGCGCATCCAGCATTGCTCAATATTCATATCCATCTCCACAACATTTGATTTGTTTAGATATTAAATGAAATTGATTATCAATTGCAAGTGCGTGTTAATATCACTTATGTGTTCATAAAATGTCCAATCAATCTAGGGTGGAAGGTAAATCACTTAAAATTAAGCAAATAATCTCTACACTCAAATAACGAAAATAAGAAAAAAGGAAGTGGATATGGCAATACTAAGATTGGAAGCTAAGCAGCTATATTCTGTAGCAGATCTAGAGAATATGCCATGTAAGTCGACCAAGGAGTTACCTCCAATTGATGAAATCGTGGGCCAAGAGCGCGCGCAAAAAGCGGTCGAGTTTGCGATGTCCATCAAAGAGAAAGGGTATAACATCTACGCCATTGGTCAGAATGGGCTAGGTAAACGCACCATGATCTTGCGCTATCTGAATCGTCACCAGCACGATGCAGCAGCCCTGTTTGATTGGTGTTACGTTGCGAACTTTGAGGATACCCGTACACCAAAGGTATTAAAGCTGCCTTGTGGTATCGGAAATAAACTACGTGTTGATATTGAAGCTTTAATGGGCAAATTATTGAATGCTTTACCCCTAGCATTCGACAATGAAATGTACTTTAGCCGCGCTGAGCGATTAAAAAATCAATTGGCAGCTAAGCAACAAAACGAGCTGGATCGTATTAGTCGAGAGGCAAAAGAAAAGGGCATCAGCCTAACACTGACTACGCAGGGGGATTATCAGTTTGTCGCCATGAACGGTGATGAGCTTCATACGGAAGAGTCTTTTGATGTACTAAGCAAAAAAGAACAAGAGCAATTCAGCGATGCTATTGATGAACTCGAAGTGCGATTGCGCTCGATGGTTCGTGAGCTTACGGAGTGGGAAGAGACATACAGCGATAAAATCAAAAAGCTCAATGATGAAGTGACGCTTGATGTGATTACTCACTTCATCAAAAAACTCAAAGTGGATTACGCGCAATATTCCGAAATCAAAACCTACTTAACTGAGCTGCAAAAAGATATTGTTGAAAACGCAGATATCTTCCTTGACCAAAGTGGCGAGCAAGGCGAAATTGCGACGGCATCCTTGGATAAAAAATTGCCACGTCGTTATAAAGTGAACGTCTTGGTAAGCCGTAAAAGCAGCGAATTTCCTATCGTTGTTGAAGAAAACCCCAACTATCATTCACTCTTCGGGTCGATTGAGACTGCCACTTTCAAGGGAACGGTGTTTACCGACTTCTCGCTGATTCGCGCAGGGAGCTTGCATAAGGCGAATGGCGGCGTTCTATTAATGGATGCTCAGAAAGTACTTGAACAGCCTTACGTTTGGGATGGTTTGAAGCGCGCATTGCGTGCTCGTCAATTGAGTTTTACGTCTCTAGAAAAAGAAGTCACATTGACGGGGGCGGTATCACTCGATCCTGAACCGATTCCGCTTGATATCAAAATCATCTTATTTGGTGATTACCGAACTTACCAATTACTCCAACATTACGATCCAGAGTTCAGCGAGTTGTTCCGCGTGACGGCAGATTTCGAAGACGAAATGAAACGTACGCCGGAGTCTGAGCTGCATTACGCGCGCTTTATCTCTAGCGTGGTGCATGACAACAATATGCTGCATTGCGATCGCAAAGCCATTGCTCGAATCATCGAATACAGCTCACGTTTGTCTGGCGACCAATCCAAGCTATCTCTACATTCGGCTAATATCGCCAACTTGCTTCGAGAGTCGAACTACGTAGCTCGTCAAGCCAACTCCAACATGATTCGTATTGGGCATGTTGAAGAGGCGCTCAATAACCAAGAAATGCGAGTAAGCCGATTACGCGATAACGTAATGGAAACCTTTATTAACGGCACAACGCTGATTCGCACCGAAGGAGAAGCCGTAGGCC
Source organism: Vibrio sp. 1401 (assembly GCF_033340295.1). Lineage (NCBI taxonomy): Bacteria > Pseudomonadati > Pseudomonadota > Gammaproteobacteria > Vibrionales > Vibrionaceae > Vibrio > Vibrio sp. 1401. The sequence continues at coordinate 55,245 of NZ_JAWOWF010000025.1, read as the reverse complement.
AAGTGAACGCACTTTCGGTATTGAGCACTAGTGACTACATGTTTGGTGCACCGAATCGCATCACAGCGACGACGTGTTACGGTGATGGGGATGTTATCGATATCGAGCGCAGCGTGGATTTGGGTGGCAGTATTCACTCTAAGGGCGTGATGATTTTGTCTGCCTACTTATCTTCCGTATTTGGTAAAACGGCACGAGTGCCATTAACGACAACCATTACCTTTGAGCAATCTTATGGTGGTGTTGATGGTGATAGTGCCAGCATGGCTGAGTTATGTGCGGTTGTGTCTGCTTTTTCAAAGCAACCAAACCGACAAGACATTGCGATAACAGGGTCGATGAATCAATTTGGTCAAGCTCAGCCTATTGGTGGCGTAAACGAAAAGATCGAAGGATTTTATGATGTGTGTGTAATTAAAGGTCGTCATGACGGGCAGGGGGTCATTATTCCGCGCTCTAATGTTCACAATCTAATGCTTCGTTCCGACATCGTGAAAGCAGTCGAAAAAGGCGAGTTTAATATTTGGGCGATTGACCATGTTACTGAAGCTATCGAATTGTTTACGGGGAAAGTTGCTGGTGAGCCAACTGATGAAGGTTCTTATCCAATCGATACCATTTTTGGTCTTGCTCAAGCTAAGCTCAATTCGTTGAGAAAATAGGCTGAAACCGTCCTAAATGTGAATGTATCTCATCATAAGTGATCATAATTTATCATAACGACAATATCCCGACGCCACTGTCGGGATATTGTCAATAACAGATTGAAAATGGAGAGTTTTTGTACTAGACAAAAGTGTGATCGACCTCTAATATTCGCCACTTGTTTATTCGTCTGGGATTTATCCCGTCGCAAGGAAGCATAGATATTCAAACTGCCGAAAAGTAACGTTGTTATAGGCACTGCTCGAGTTTGTTTGGATATAGACATCACGCATACAACTGAGGCCCTGTCATGCAGTTATCACTGAAAAATTTGTCAGTACGAACGCAAATTTTGGTTCCGGTATTATTTACCGCGATTGTTTTGTTTATTGCTCTTTGGATTACTAAAAACAATCTTCAAGCAGAGCAAGATGTTATTGCTTCCAACCAAGAATCTTTGGTTTTTCACAAAGACACATTGGCGAGTATTGACGACCAAATTTACCCTCTGCGCATAAGCGCGGTTTACGCTATTTACGATGCTTCTCGTCGTGAGAATTTTCTAACCGAATTGAAAGAAGGCTTAAAGCAAGTTGATGCCGATTTAAGCGCAATTGAAGCCCGAAACCTATTCCGTGACGATGCCGTTAAAGTTCGCCAAGCAATTGAATCCTATGTGCGATATTCAGAGCGCTCAGTTGATTTCTTCAACCAATACGATCAAGGTTTGAAATCGGATAGCGAGTACCGTGCATTTGTCAAAGAGTATCGCAATGTTGGCCGAGAAATGGTCCAACAAATTAACACGCTATCAAAGCATGTAAACGAGCAAGCTGAACAATCTACTATCAGAAGTCATCAGCAAAATGAACGTGTGCAAAATAACGCTATGTTGACGGTTTTAGCGGTATTTGCTTTCTCATTGATAGGCGCTTGGTTCCTATCTGGCATGATTGTTACACCAATCCAAAAGCTGCAAGAAGTGATGCGTCAGTTAGCAATGGGTAATCTATCAGTACGTGCAGATGTCGATGGGGACAATGAGATCTCTAAGCTGAGCAAAGATGTAAACCAAACCGCAGAGCAGTTATACAACACTGTGGACCAGTTAACCCGTATTAGTGAGGAAGTTGCATCTGCATCGACCGAATTGGCTGCGGTAATGACGCAAGCGGAAGCGAACGCTCAACAAGAGTTGGCGGAGATCGAGCAAGTTGCATCTGCGGTTAACGAGCTTGCAAGCACTGCGAATAATGTGAGTGATAACGCGACCTCTGCTGACGCAACTGCGCGTGAAGCTGATGGACTTGCTCAATCAGGTTTGGCTATCTTCCAAGAAAGTGCGGAAGCAAGTGCGCAAATGTCTCAAGCATTGAACGATGCAGCGCAAGTTGTTTTGCGTCTAAAAGAGCAATCTGTACAGATCAACGATGTTATTGAAGTGATTCGCGGCGTATCTGAGCAGACCAACTTGCTAGCATTGAATGCTGCGATTGAAGCGGCGCGAGCTGGTGAATCTGGTCGTGGTTTTGCGGTAGTAGCTGATGAAGTACGCATGCTAGCGGCGCGTACTCAAGACTCGACACAAGAGATCCAAACGATCATTGAAGAGCTTCAAGCGCAGTCTGGGCTGGCGAATGACAGTATGCAAGTCAGCCTTGATATGCTTAGCCGCAACAACGAGCTGACGCAACAAGCGAATGAAGCGTTGGTTGGAATTACCGAGTCGGTCGCCAACATCAACGATTCAAACACGCAAGTAGCAACCGCAGCCGAAGAGCAGTCTCAAGTTACTCAAGATATCAATCGCAACGTGGTTAACATGTCGGAGCTTGTAAACCAAAACGTAGCGGGCATCAGCCAAAGTGCAAGTGCGAGTACTGAGCTTTCATTACTTGCAGAGAAGCAGAAAGAGCAATTAAGTTTCTTTAAGCTTTAATTCATCATCTACTTATCAAATCTCTAAATCCCTGAGTGAATGCTCAGGGATTTTTTTGTTTGTAATAATCGGATTTATTATCAATAAGTCTATCTAAAACAGTCAGTTAACAAGATTTTTTTGCGGGCAATATCACGTTTTGTGATATTGTTTTTACATTTTTTTCGTCAATTTTTTTTTGACGCGAACATTTTTTTTAACTCAACCGATAACTTGATGGTTGAGAGGTATTCATATCGTCATTTTAAGTGGTGTTTTCTTCTATAAGTGCTGTTTATTCAACACGTTGCGTGAAAAATAACAGCTGCTACTATGCCGCCAGTTTTCTCGTTGGTACAGAAAAGTCCTGTTTTTCTGGTGAGAAAACACATATAAAACAATGATATGGAAAATAACAATGAAATTAAAAACTTTAGCTGTAGCAGTGGCGCTAATGGCATCAGGATCTCAAGTTGTCGCTTCAGAACTATACAACCAAGATGGCACTTCTCTTGAGATGGGCGGCCGCGCTGAAGCGCGTCTTTCTATGATGGATGGTAAGGCAGAAGACCGTACTCGCATCCGTCTTAACTTCCTAGGCAAACAGGAAATCAATGAAAACCTATACGGCGTTGGTTTTTGGGAAGGTGAGTTCAAAACAAAAGAAGAAGGTGCCGTAGATAACAATAGTGATCTTGAAACTCGTTACGCTTATGCAGGTCTGGGTGGCAAATACGGTGAAGTAACTTACGGTAAAAACGACGGCGCACTAGTGGTTCTTACTGACTTTACTGACATTATGGCTTACCACGGTAACACAGCAGCACTTAAACTGCCTGTTTCTGACCGTACAGATAACATGCTGTCTTACAAAGGCCAATTCGAGCAACTAGCTGTACGCGCTAGCTACCGTTTTGCTGATCGCACAACAGATGCACAAGGCTTTACAGACAACGAGGAAGATGGCTTCTCTCTATCTGGTGTTTACGCGTTTGCTAACACTGGTTTTGAACTAGGTGCTGGTTACGCAGATCAAAACGACAGCGATGAGTTCATGCTGGTAGCTGCATACTCTGTAGGTGACTTCTACTTCGCTGGTAACTACACTGGCGCGGATATGGATGTTGCAGGTAAGACTTTTGATTACAAAGGCTACGAACTAGCCGCTGCTTACACTATGGGTCAAACTGTATTCACTTCTACGTTCAACAAAGGTGAACTAGAAGACGCAGATACTGTAGAAAACCTAGCTGTTGATGTAACTTACTACTTCAAGCCTAACTTCCGTGGCTACGCATCATACAACTTCGATCTAATGGATAACGAAGGCGCGGCTGAAAAAGATGAGCTAGCGCTAGGTCTACGTTACGACTTCTAAGTCATGACTCTTATCTAAGATACTGCCTTATTCTTAGTAAATAAAAACCCCTTACTGAAAAGTAAGGGGTTTCTTGTTTTCTAGCACTTCAAAGCTTCTTGATAAGCGATAGGGGTGATCAAATCTATCTTTTTAGTGTGAGCTTAGTACCATCAAATTTGAGGTGACTGAGGAGGTTTTTAGCGTTGTTTTTACCAACCTCATCAAACTCCATTCCGTAGCGAGCATAGTGCGTTGATTTTTGTAAATTACAAATACGACCTCGCAACGGCGCTAGCATACGACTTTCTCCGGGCATCGTTAGATCCAATGAAACGTGGTCACCAACCTGAAGTGGTCGGCTCATTGGTGATGTTACAAAACGACAGCCACTACGAGATAAATCTCTTATTTCACATTCAGTTCGATAGGCTTCTAAACAAACACGCGCTCTCAAATTTACTTCGTAACGCACTTCTTTGCGAAGCTGAAAGACCTGCATAGTGTTAGGTAGGTCTAGCACCAAAATTGGGTACGGATCGCCTAGTCGATGCTGTAATTGGGCCCGAAATGGGATAACGGCCCCTTCACCTCGATGAGAGTAGGCTTTTACATTGATCCAAAAGCCTTCTTGAAAATAGAACTTCAAGTCTTCATCGGAGATGTTCGGAACCTCTATCAATGCAGTATTATTTGAGTGACAGCCAACAAATGTGCTGGTTGTAATAAACTTTGTACCAACGGGGGTGGTGACGTTTAAGCTCACTTCACTGCCATGTTCGACCATTGCCATTGCATCGGTGCTATTTAATGTACTTGCCTGACGTTCTGGTGCCTTCTTGCTTTGCAGAGGTAGCTTGCCGTCTCTGGCAATTGGGCTCATATTTCTCATTATAATTGTCGTACCTGATGTAAGAAGGTAATCGCGTGAGGCGAAGCAGCACTCTCGCATGGTATCGATTTTATTCAGTGATATAGTTTGATTCAATCAATCTGTAACAAAAATTAGAGAGCAAGATATGCATAAAGTAACTCATGAGACCACGAATAGTACATTCTGGGTTGATTTAGAGCAGGGTTATAAAGCCAAGGTGATTTATCAGCTTAAGGGTAATGTCATGCACATTACATCAACGGTTGTTCCTGAAGCACTGCGAGGTAAGGGGTACGGAAAAGTGATGATGGAAGCGGTGTTGCCAGAAATTGAGTCACTCGGTTATCAAATCAAACCAGTTTGCCCATATGTTATTCACTACATGGAGAAGAACCAAACGTGGTCACATCTGCTCACATGATGAGTAACAACCACCAACGCTACCAAAATATTGGCCAGGAACTCAATCTCGGTAATTACCGCTCTGTAGAAGTCATACAATCGCTATGGGGAGGCTATGGGGAGTTAGTCCGAGTTACTTATTCTACTGGTTCAGTGATCATTAAGCATGTAAAACTCCCTAAGCCTTCAGAGCATCCTAGAGGCTGGAATACGGACCGTTCTCATCAAAGAAAGTTGCACTCTTATCAGGTGGAAGTGAATTGGTATGAGTATTTTTCCGGAGGGGTGGATACTCGCTGCCGAGTACCACAAGGTCTAAAAACGTTCCAATCGGAGAATGAATGGCTCATTGTGATGGAAGATCTCGCCGAGGTGGGCTTTCCAAAAGTCATCACAGATGCACAGCTAGAGCATCTACAAGCCTGCCTCACTTGGTTGGCGAACTTTCATGCGCGATACATCAATGTTCGTTCTGATAAGTTGTGGCATATCGGTACATACTGGCACTTAGCAACCAGACCCGACGAGCTTGAAGCATTGCAAGACACTGAGCTACAAAATACGGCTCAATTGATTGATCAAACGCTTTCGCAAGCTAAGTTTAAAACACTAGTACACGGTGATGCCAAATTGGCGAACTTCTGTTTTGATGAAGAAGAATCAAACGTTGCTGCGGTTGACTTTCAATACGTTGGATGTGGGTGTGCCATGAAAGATGTGGCACTGTTTATGAGTAGTGCCGTTAAGCCAGAACGTTGTGCAGAGATGGAAGTTTGGGTTTTGGATACGTATTTTGCTCAGTTGCAACACGCGCTAATGGGCTATCAACCGAATCTTGACCCTAATGAAGTCGAGCGTGAATGGCGTCCTTTGTTTGCTGTGGCTTGGGCAGACTTTCAGCGATTTGTGAAAGGTTGGAGTCCCGACCACTGGAAGATCAATCCATACACAGAAGCATTGACTCGCAGAGCGTTGGCTTACTTACGAAAGTGAGTCGAAGTTTAAAAAGAAAAGCCTCCAATTAGTAGGAGGCTTTGTTTTATCTTTGGCCTGGTCTGATGCGCGCCATGTAATAGGTATTGATGAATTCACCATCACGGAAGGAACCGTCAATCGCTTCACCCTCAATTTGAAATCCATGCTTTTTATAAAGCCCAATGGCGGCGTCGTTATCGGCATTGACCTCTATCTGAATTCTTCTCACATTTAACCAGTTATCTGCTAGTTCAGTGACTGTTTCTATCAACTTGCTACCAATACCGAGTCCGTGGAAACTATCATGTACTCCGATGCCAAACGATGCCGTATGCATCGTTCTTGGACGTAGAGAGTGGTGAAAGCCAATATTACCGACGACTTTACCATCAATTTCAGCGACATAGCTATAAACACCATCAGGTATGTTTGACAATCTTTCCACCCACATCGCGAGCGAAGGCTTTGGGAGTTGCAGGGTTTCACGTTGTGCTTTTGGTTGTGAATAGATTTCTACGAGTGCCGCTGCGTCTTCGACGGTCGTTGGACGTACGATAATTTCCATGCCTCTCTCCTTCGCTTTTTAGTTTTAATTTTTAATCTAACCACAGTTTTCTTATTTGGATAGTGTTTTTTTATGTTTAATGGATAAATGCCTTTTAAATTAGCTTGTTATGATGTCATTTTTTGAATTTTTAGTAGTGATTTATCATCGAATTGAGCGAGTAGATTGCAAAGGTGTTGAATTATTGTACTGAGAATGGCGCGTACTGCAGAGTATCGTGGTGAATTTCATGTCGCAGTAAATAAACGCATTTAGTCAAACTGTGACGACGGCACTGTGCGTCAGTTGACTTGAATCAATAGAGGATGGGGTTACCTCCTATGAGGTATAGGGAAACGACACGTTTAGGGCTATTTATGCTTAACTTGATAAGGGAGTTTTGTTGAGGAAATAGCATGAAATCCTCTCAGTCTAAAATATCGCAAAGTCGGCGCCGATTTTTGCGTGATACAGCTCGAACTGCGGCTGGTGTTGGCGCAGCTGCGTGTGTATTGGGCTTACAATCGCTACAAAGCCAAGCTCGAGAAACCAAAGGTGTGCCTATTCGTCCGCCTGGTGCACTGCCGGAAGGCGATTTCGAATCAGCTTGTATTCGATGTGGCTTGTGTGTTCAGGCATGTCCTTACGATACCTTGAAACTTGCGACATTACTTTCACCCGTCGCGACTGGCTCACCTTACTTTACTGCACGCGATATTCCCTGCGAAATGTGCGAAGACATTCCTTGTGTTGTCGCTTGTCCGAGTGGGGCGCTGGATCCGAAATTAACCGATATTGATGATGCTCGAATGGGTACAGCGGTTCTTATTGACCATGAAACTTGCCTTAACTGGCAAGGGTTACGATGCGATGTTTGTTATCGCGTTTGTCCGCTGATTGATGAAGCCATCACGTTAGAGATGGTTCACAACGACCGAACCGGTTATCACGCCAAACTTATCCCTACAGTGAATTCGGAAGTGTGTACCGGATGTGGTAAGTGTGAACAAGCGTGCGTGTTGGATGTCGCTGCTATTAAAGTTGTCCCGACGGATTTGGCGAAAGGCAAAGTGGGCAGCCACTACAATTTTGGTTGGAAAGAGATCGACAAACCACTCGAAAATATCCTCCCTAGTGAGACGCCTGTGCCGGAAGGTGCGCTTGAATCGCTAAAAGGAGGTAAGTAATGGCAAAGAATTTAGCTCAAAATGCTGGCAAAGAAGCGCTTGAAAAGCTTGGTTGGTGGCGCGCGCATCGGTTTTTGATTTTACGTCGGCTATGTCAGTTCACCATCATTGCGCTATTTATGGCTGGGCCGACGCTAGGAATTCTAACTGGTAATCTGTCATCAAGTATGTTGCTCGATACCGTGCCGTTAAGTGACCCGTTAATTGTGCTTCAAGCTTTGGCGACAGGGCATGTTCCGGAGTTTAATGCGTTGTTAGGCGTAGTGATTGTCGTGGTGTTTTACGCGATTTTGGCGCCGCGCGCATTTTGTGCTTGGGTGTGCCCGTTGAACATCGTGACAGACTTGGCGGCGTGGTTGCGTCGAAAGCTCAACATTAAAGCGAGCTATCGTTGGTCTCCCGTGATTCGTTATTGGCTGATCCCTGTTTTGATGTTGGGCAGTGCGCTGTCTGGCGCAATTCTTTGGACATGGTTAGATCCAGTGGCGGCACTGCATCGCGGGTTGGTGTTTGGTATGGGCGCAGGTTGGGTGTTGATCGCCCTAGTGTTCGTGTTGGATTTACTCTTGGTTGAGCATGGGTGGTGTGGGCACTTATGTCCACTGGGGGCTACCTATGGAGTGATAGGCCGAAAAAGCCTGTTGCGCGTTACTGCTGTTCGCCGCGAAGATTGCACCAAATGCATGGATTGCTTTTACGTTTGCCCAGAACCAGAAGTGCTTCGGCAGCCTTTGAAAGAGGGAGATCGTCGAGTTATGGATCAAAACTGCATTAGCTGTGGTCGTTGTTTGGATGTATGTCCAGAACATGTGTTTGAATTTAAAAATCGCCTATCAGTAAAAGTCATTGATTAAGCCACTGAGCACATTTACTCATGATTTATTTCTCTTGATACTTGAACATCGCGCTTCGCCAAGGAGTTAAGTGCGATGTTTGTCTTCATAACAATATCCCTCAGCCATATCTGCTTGCTCTGGGCTGAAAATAATAATGATATTGCGAATTTGTTACATTTAAAGCTATGATGATGCCTTCATATTTAAAGGAAACATCATGACTACCTCATCGCACGGCTGGAGAACGCCGCAAAATTTCCTCCTGTTAATTTCCATTATCGTGCCCATTGCTTTTTCTACCTGGATGGCGTTGTTGAACAACTTTGTTATCGAGAAAGCAAACTTTGATGGTGCCGACATAGGCTTATTGCAAAGTGTGCGTGAAATTCCGGGTTTTTTGGCCTTTACCGCCGTGTTTGTATTGCTGTTTATCCGAGAGCAACGCTTTATGCTCGTCTCTTTGGCGATGCTTACGCTTGGTACGGCATTAACAGGTTATTTTCCCACTTTGTACGGTCTACTTTTTACAACCTTGTTAATGTCCACCGGCTTCCATTACTTTGAAACACTCAAGCAGTCTTTGTCTTTACAATGGCTATCTAAAGAAGAAGCGCCAGAAATGCTGGGTAAGTTTATTTCTGTTGGAGCTTTGGCTTCTCTGTTTACCTACGGCGCCATTTGGGTTTCGCTCGAACAGCTCAAACTTGATTTTAAAACGGTCTATTTAATGGCTGGTGGTTTAGGTTTTGTGCTCATTTTGGTGATGGCATTTGCCTTCCCACAATTTAAGACAAAAGTGCCTCAGAACAAGAAGCTCATCCTGCGTAAACGTTACTGGTTATACTATGCGCTTACGTTTATGAGTGGAGCACGCCGTCAAATTTTTACGGTGTTCGCTGGTTTCTTGATGGTAGAAAAGTTTGGTTACTCCGCCGCAGATATTACGTTGCTGTTCCTGATTAACTATGTCTTTAACTTCTTGTTTGCGAAGCGAATAGGCCGTTTTATCGGCGTTGTAGGTGAGCGCAAAGCGTTGATGTTTGAATACGTCGGTTTGATCTTCGTGTTCGTCGGGTACGGTTTGGTGCAAACGGCTGAGTGGGCGGCAGCATTGTATGTTGTCGATCATCTATTTTTCGCGTTAGCGCTTGCGATTAAAACCTACTTCCAGAAAATTGCCGACCCAGCCGATATGGCGTCGACCGCGGGCGTTGCGTTTACGATTAACCATATTGCGGCGGTTGTAATACCTGTTACGTTTGGTGTGATTTGGCTGGTTTCACCTGCTAGCGTATTTTACATCGGCGCTGGCATGGCAGCAGTGAGCTTGCTGTTGTCACTCAATATTCCAGCGAAGCCGGAAGAAGGCAACGAAACTCGCTTGTTGAAGTGGAGTTAAGTTGGCACTCACTATCTAATCATTAAAGCGAATACCTGTAATTAGACTCGCTGAAAAGGGTGCTTATGCGCCCTTTTCTTTTGATCGCAAATAGATAATCCCCCCAATGGTTGTCAATGCATGCTACGTCCGTTAGGGTTTAGAACTAAGTATTTCGAAATAACTTGGGCATAACTGACGCGAAATAATAAGAGGGGAGCTATACAGTGCAGATACATGGCAGAGAGTTGGATTTAGATCTAGGAAGCCGTCACATCGTTATTCAGCGCCGCTATGAGGCGTTAGGTGCTGCAAACGACCTACTCATTGCTATTTGGTTTTTAATTGGTAGTTTTTTCTTTTTGAATGATTCGTTGATTGAAAGTGGTACTTGGCTTTTCATCGTGGGCAGTGCGCAGTTGATCATTAAGCCCCTGATAAAACTGATGAGTTTAGTTCATGTTGGTCGTTTGAATAAGCAACTTTCTGGCACATCAGCGAGCCGCTGAAATTACCGCTTCTTTTGAATACTTGCAAGCAAGAAGCCAGCAGGCAAGTTATCGAGGGGAAAGACGGAAGATAACGTGGTCACAACACTAACCACGTTATGTTCAGTTTGAAGCTTAAGAATTTAAAACGGATACCAGAACAGTTGTGTGTCGATAACACGCTTGCTGATCGCCGCAATCACTATCACCGCAATCCCAGCCATGCAGATCATATCGGCTTTGGTCAGTGGTTTTAAGCTGTACCAAGTGCGAGAGGAGTGGCGGCCAAAACCACGTAGCGTCATCGCGTTTGAGATTTGATCGGCTCGGTCTAAACTAGAGAAAATCAGAGGTCCAAGAATCTTCGCGACGTTCTTCAAACGAGTGAACAACGGAGCCTTCTTGCTCAGTTCTACTCCGCGTGCTTGTTGCGCGTGCATGATGTTAACAAAGTCCTTTTTCACTTCCGGCAAGTAGCGCAGCGTTAAGCTTACGGCATAGGCGATTTTGTAAGGCACACCTAAACGGTTCAAGCTGGCTGAAAACTCTGTCGGATGAGTGGTAAATACAAACACCAACGCGATTGGGAACATGCTGAAGTACTTCAACGTCACTGTTACTAGGTAAAACAATGTCTCTTGAGTGAGCGAGTAATTACCGGGTAACGAGAGTAAAACCGTTGATGAGCCCATGAACTCAGTACCTTGTTGCGGCGCTAACGCGAACATAAACAGGGCATTGATCAGTAATACCGTGCCTGTACCGAATAACAGCGGTTTGTAGACATGAAAGGGCACTTTGGTCATTTTCAATAAGCCTAAACCAAGCACGATCAACAGCGCGATGATTCGCAAGTCAAATGTGGTCAATACCACCGTTACCCAAGCAATGAAAAGCAAGAACTTAGTAATGCCATTCAACTTATGAAGTGGTGATTGGGTATCGATGTAGTTGATACCAAACTTCATCTTATTGTCTTTCATGCCACCGCTTTCTCTAGTTGGTTTACGTCGTCGCTTTTTTGTTGGCGGTGCGCTTTTTCTGCATTGATAAAATGCTGCATAAAGCCATTGGTGTCTTCGATGCCAACTTTCGTAGCCAACTCAAACAGACTTGTTGTGGTGAGGTTTGCTTGGTCTAGTAGCTCTGGACTGCTGAATACCTGCGTCATTGGTGCATCCGCGACTAATTTACTGTCTGCAATCACGATAGAGCGCGTGGTGTATTCCAGCACTAAATGCATGTCATGAGAGATGATCATCACGGTTACGCCCAACTCGCGATTGAGCTTTTCGATGAAACTCAGCATAGACGTGTAATTTCGATAGTCCTGACCTGCCGTCGGTTCATCAAGGATCAGAAGCTCTGGTTCCAAGACCAAAAAAGACGCAATGGTTACGCGCTTTTTCTGGCCATAACTCAATGCTTCGATTGGCCAGTGACGGTATTTGCTCAAACCGCACAGCTCTAGGACTTCAAGTACTTTAGCTTCTATTTGTTTCTCTTCAACGCCACGATTACGGAGGCCGAAGGCCACTTCGTCGAAAATCATGTGATGGGAAATCATGTGATTCGGGTTTTGCATCACCACACCCACTTTCTGGCTACGCTCGAAGATGGTCAGTTCGTTAAGATCTTGACCATTCATGCTCATTGAGCCGCTATCCGCTTCAATAACGCCCATAATCAGTTTGGTGATGGTCGATTTACCCGATCCATTTTTGCCAAGTACAGAGACAAACTCGCCACGCTTGATGTCAAAACTCACGTCTTCTAACGCGTTTTTCTCACCGTCGTAAGAATAGGTGAGGCCACGGACTTCAAGCAAAGTCTCGGCTGGCGTTTTAGGTGGTTGTGCTGTTGAACCATCAAACCATGCTTGCATTGCTGGTTTATATAGCTCCAATGGTAATGTAGTTAAGCTAGAAGGTTTTGCATCGCCCTCAATCGCGCAGCCTGCTTCTTTCAGTGCTGAAATATAAAGCGGTTCGCGGATGCCGTAATCTTCTAGCAGAGGCGACGCTAAAATTTCATCTGGCGTTGTATCGGCAATGATTTTGCCGTTTTCCATCAAGATAATACGGTCAACTGAGCAATGCAGAACGTCTTCAAGACGATGCTCAATGATTACGATGGTTTTGCCCGTTTCGCGGTGTAGATCATCGATGATCTCGATGGTTTTTTTACCCGTTTTAGGGTCAAGCGCAGCTAGTGGTTCATCAAACAAAAGGATATCGACGTCATCGACGAGAATGCCCGCCAAAGAAACACGCTGTTTCTGCCCGCCAGATAAATCGTGGGGAGAGCGATCTAACATCTGTTCCAAGTCGACCATTTTGGCCGTGGCTTTGACCAATGGGTACATGTCGATATTTGAAGTTAGCTGGTTTTCCAGCGCAAATGCAATGTCTTCGCCAATGCTCAAACCGACAAATTGGCTGTCCGTATCTTGCAGTACGGTGCCAACTTGCTCAGTGTATTGGTGCATGTCGAAAGGGGCGGTGTCTTGACCATTGATGGTCAATGTTCCACTGGTTTCCCCTTTGATTGCGTGTGGGATCAGTCCGTTAAGACATTGCCCAAGGGTAGATTTACCACTACCACTTGGACCGATAATGACGATTTTCTCTCCTTTCTCTATCCTTAGATTGATATTTTTTAGCGTCGGTTTGTCCAGCGACTCATATCTAAAAGAGAAGTTAGAAAATTCGATTGTCATTCGACATTAAGCCTCTGTTAAGTTACGGCTTTGCTTGTTACGTTTAGCGACAGATTTAAGAATGAAGAAGCCAACAATAGCAATAAGAATGGTGTTACCGATCGCGATAATAGAAAGCTGGGTAAACACTTTAGTGAACGGTTCTGCGTATAAAATCGTGTCGAGGAATGCAGAGCAACCGTAACCAAATACGTTGCCTAATAGCGCAAGTACTACGAATAACGCGAAGTCTTTCATATTGAAATCACCTTTCTCCAAACGGTAGCGCGTTAGAGAAGGGAATAGACCGATAATCAAACCAACAATACCTGAACCAAGTACCCAAGTGAGCCATACGCCCCAACCTGCAAATAGGTCAGTAACCCAGTGACCAATAAAACCAACCAAGAAGCCAACAAGTGGTCCAAATAGTACTGAGAACAATGCTAATACTGCCATTGCTGGTTTTAGCGTTGTGTTTGCAAACACAGGGATGCCAAACATAGGTAAGCCGCCGATACCGTAAAGAGCAGCACCGATTGCAATAACCACAACAGTTTTAGCGGAAAGATTCATAGATAACCTCAGTTCAATAGTCGATTTTAAAGAACGTTTAATTGTTTTGTCGGAAAGCGTTAGTTATTTGATTGTGTAACATATATTCAAAACAACCAAGCTGCTTATTGTTTGCTCTATTTTTCTTCAGGAAATGTGTGATTTGATTCACGCATCCCTTTGACTGGCTTTGGTTTTAGCAAGCATTAAAAATAAGGCGCGCATTATACAGAATATTAATAAAAGTGGGAATGCTATCTATCTGGATGGCTAGAATGAATCAGGGGCTGATCGTCAGCCCCTGATTACACTGTTTGATGTTATTTTTACCGATAAATGAATGCGCTATATGTTCATTAATGGTCGAGGTATAAATAGTTCTGCCAGCTCTTCATACGAATAAGAACTTTGCGCATCACTGATACGTGAGTAAAGCTGTCTGAATAAACTGCAACTTCAACCGCAGTACCCATTGGTAGGTGGTATCCACTCAAGTCGTCGGTAATTTTCAGCTTCGCAAAAACACGTCCGCTCGTGCGCAAGGCATCAGTCCCAAGCAGAGCGCCTCGCGCTTGAATTTGGCTTTCACCAATGGCTGGAATCACGTCAATGACTTCGCCACGGAACACTTTGCCCGGAATTGCGCGGAACATAAATTCTGCTTCAAAGCCTGGCTTCAAGCGTTGTAATGAGTTCTGTCTGAATGCCGCGGTGTACGTAATGTCTTCGGTATGTACGAAGGTCATTGCCGGGGCAAGTGGCAACGGCACAGCCATAACACCAGGACGCAAAGCCAATTGCGTAACGTAACCATCGGTTGGCGCACGAACTACGGTTTGCTCTAGGTTAAACTCTGCTTTACGCAGCTCGGCAAGAAGTTGCGCGACTTGGGTATTTTCGCCTCCGATTTCAGAGTCCAGAGCGATTTGCGCTTGTTCTTGTTGCAAAATCGCAACGTCTAACATGGCTTCTGCCGCTTTATACGCTTGGCGTCGAGTATCCAAATCTTGTTCAGTAAACGCGCCACGATCAAAGCCCCTTTGATATCGGCTGAATTCCCTTTGTGCTTTATCTCTGTCCGCTTGCGCTTTCAATACAGCAGCTTCTGCCTCTCTTAGATCCGACTCTAAGCCCAACGCACCTTGGCTTGCTTCTTTGACTTTCGCTTCCAGGCGAGCAACTTCTGCTTCAAAAGGCACAGGATCGATTTTGAAAAGAATATCGCCCGTTTTGAGCGGTTGGTTGGCCTGGACTGGCACTTCCACCACGCGGCCACGCACGCCAGAGACGATAGGCGTAGTCGGGAACACTTGGTTACCCAATTGAGTAAATGGGTGGTTGTAGTTCATAAGCAGCACGAGTGTGCCCACTAACACTACGCCGCCAAGTACGGCGGTTGGAACGGTCCATTTGTTTAGAGGAATATTGAAAATTTTAAAAATGGCAATACAAAGAGCTGCGTAAGTCAGAATCAGCAATAAGTCCATTATTCGTCCTCTTTACTTTGTTCAGGCAAAGGCTTTTGCTGAATCTTTTGTTGTTTCAACATCGATACTTCGTTTTTGAGTTCGTTGACTTCATCGATGAGTTCTTCAAGGCGGTGATGAATGTCGTGTGTTTCTTGTTCTAGTTGTTTAAAACCCCAGCCGCGTTCCTTGCGCCATAATGTTGCCCAGATCCATAAAAATGGCCACAGCGCATGCAAAGTGAAAAGGCTGACCCAGCCAGCGTAGTGAATTGCGTCTTGGTGCGGGTGCTCTCTCTCTTTGGCGA
The DNA here is from genome assembly GCF_033340295.1 of Vibrio sp. 1401. NCBI lineage: Bacteria > Pseudomonadati > Pseudomonadota > Gammaproteobacteria > Vibrionales > Vibrionaceae > Vibrio > Vibrio sp. 1401. The sequence continues at coordinate 39,615 of NZ_JAWOWF010000025.1, read as the reverse complement.
TTTCATATGGAATATCATGAATGACAATGATTCCGTAAAAGATCACTAAAGCAACGAAGATGAGTAACCCAAGTGCAAAATAGTCTAGAAACATCTTACCTACCTGTGCTTATTGCGAAATGGAAAATCTACGTAAATTAACAATTTAAGTATTTGTCTTAACTACAGATGAATCAAGCGGTTTTTATGTAGGAATTATGTTTATGCGATGTAAGTATCCACTGATGTTTATTGGCAGTTAAGGTGTTGCTGAGTACTTATTTAAACAAACAGTGAAGTGATTGAGGAAGGATAAGTAAAAAGTATAACAAAGCCCCAGATGTCAACCGGGGCATGGTTTAAAGTTCGGTACAGACTTGGTTTCTGCCGTTGGCTTTGGCGCGATAAAGAGCTTTGTCTGCACGATAAAAAGTTCGCTGAGTATTCTCGCCTTCTCGATGCAAGGTAATCCCTATGGATACGGTCAGCCCCCGTTCACCAAGAATATCGTCCCAACCATATTGATAAATCCGTTCACGATAATTCTCGGCATGCATTTCTGCGCGTTCCAGTTGGGTATTCTCAAGGATCACGAGGAACTCTTCACCACCAAATCGTACGCACGATGCGCCTTTAAATCTGAAGTAGGACGCCAGTTCCTGTGACACACTTTTGATCGCTTTGTCGCCCACCAAGTGGCTTAGTTCGTCATTGATGGATTTGAAGTGATCGATATCGATGACCATCAATGCAAATACAGTATCGTGCAGAAGTAGATCTTTTAGTTTAACTTCTAACCAGCGTCGGTTGTGTAAAGACGTAAGTGGATCGGTAAAGACGTCCTGCTGTAGCTGAGCAACAGTATTTTTATGCTGCTTGGTGGTTTCTTTTAGTTCTTTGTTTTCTAGCTCTGACAAAATGAGTTTGAGTTGTAACTCAAAGCGTGAAAGTCGGCGTAGTTGAGCAGACCCTAACTCACCGATCGGAATATGTTTTACAAGATCAGATTCGATTCTATGCGCTTTTTTTTCACAATTTAATGCTTCTTGATACAACCCTTGAGAGGCGTAAACTTGACTCATCGCGTTATAAAAATGCTGAGTAACGATAGGAGATAGCTGCTTTTGAATCCTTTTACTGATGGAGTCCAACGTTAAATTAGCTAAAGAAGTGTGCCCTACACCGTTTAGACAATACGCAGTCTCAATTTTGACCATCGTGGATAACCAGTATGTCGTGGCACTACCCGTTGTATACTGAACATTCGAAATAGCCAGCAACGCATTGGGGTAGTCTTCTTGCAGACGATGTAATTTGGCTCGGTAGAGGTGAATTTGCGCGGCGAGGTTTTTATCACTGACGAGAATGCTCAGTTCTTCACATTCACTCAATAGCTCTTTGGCGTCTGCGGTACGGTTCAAGCTGATATAACAGGCAAGCATGTACAGCTTGTAACGAAGGCGTAGGGATCGACTGCCAATAGCGTGATCGATAGCATCTATTTTTTGATAATAACGTAATGCACGTTGGTGATCCCCATAGGCATCGCACAAATTACCCATTCCAATAATGGCCAATACGTACTCATCAATATAGCCGTACTCGACGGCGATATTGGTTGAAGCAACATACTCGGTTAATGCCGCATTGTAGTCACCTACTTCAACTAAACGCTCACTCAAGCTTGCTTTCACAGAAAGAATATCTTCTACATCCTCTGGTAAAACAAGCAACTCAAGCGCTTGTTTCAATTCACTAATGCTGTCGTTGAGCTGTTTGATCTCTCTTCGATACTCGGCGCTAATGATATAGCAATGCGCTTTCTCTCGGTTTGTTGACGCAATATGTAACCCTATGTGTTCCCATAGCGTAATCGCTTCTTCACCTGAAACGGAAGAAGGATCGATACCTGCGTCAGTCACCTTGCTAAGCAGTTGTTCCATTCTTCATTACCTCAATATAACTTTCTTCGAGCTGTTCTAACGTGAATGGGAAGGTCAGGATATCTTGCAAATACAGTATCGGTTTAGGGCCTTTGATTCCGCGTCGCTTCCATGGATAGATGTCTAACATCGCTTGGACAGTGCGGTAGACCTCTTCTGCTGCTTGACCTTTTTCTGCAATTAACATTGCTAGCCTGTTACTGGAAATTCTCGAGATGAGGTCGCTGGAGGTTGTCAATGCATGAACGAGCTCGGTACAAACATCGAGAACTTCGGGGTTTGAATGCTGAATCATAATGATGGCGTGGTTAGAGCGTTTGAGCTCCGTTTTAAACAAAACTAACTGTTCCCACCAGTAGGTCTCAGAAACGACATTAGAGAACTGTTTTTCAGGGTCGTATTCGTGTTGAGAGCGAATATGATTGATCAGCTTACGTGCTCGCTGCTCTAGTTGGCGTTTAGAGCCTCTTGCTTTATCCATGCTGATTCGGTGAGTTTGTTCTTTGAGCATTTTGAGTGCGTGCTTACGGTATTTCTTGAACGCGTTAAACGCAGACTCAAAGTCTCCTTGTTCTTCAGCGACTCGTGATTGTTGGAAGCAAATTTGGCTGAGTAGCTCACCGTGGTCGAAACTGAGTGCAGACTCTTCTGCTGCAAGTAGCAACTTGGCAGCGCTGTCTGTATTTTGGCGCAAAAGCTCAAGTCTTGCTCGGCTAATAAAAGAGTGTGCTTTCATCCAAACGAGATCATGCTCAATGGCGAGCTGGTGGGCTTTTTGGGTGGCTTCTTCGGCCGCATCAAGGCGTTCTAGTCCAAGCAGTGCTAACCCTTTAAAGTCCCAGATCTCGGCTTGCCACGTACTGTCATCATGATCTTTTAATACTTCGGTTGCTCCATCCAGTACCGTAAGCATCTCGACAAACTTATTTAGTAAGTAATAGTCCCAAGCTAATAGGATGCGCGCTTTGCCTTCTAACCAAGCAATACGAACATTGTTTGCCACTTTAACGGCTAACTCATGAGTTGAAGCGGCAAGTTGGTGTTCATTAGTGATGCGCCATACATTACCAAGCCCAATTAGAGATTCGATTTGAATTTCAACATCATCAACAAGAGCAGATTGTTCGAGCGCATTAATCCAATATTGTTGCGCGGAATAATACTTTGCTTGGCCCCAATATTGGAGTGCAAAAAGATGGAGAATTTCCGGGAGATGATCGTCGGTTTCAAGCTGTGTTTGTTTGCTGTAAGCGTCTTTGACGAGTTTTAAGCCTTGTCGGTAATCCATTAGGCACCAACAGCATTGCGCCATGATGAGTAAGGCTTTGATCTCTCCGTCCACAAATAAAATTTGTTCCGCGCGGATACGATATTGCTGCGCAATATTAAAGGTATGTTTAGGGGCCGATTTTATTTGGCCTTTAAGCTTAGTGAGATCATCTTCTAGCTGAATTTGGTTTTTATCCAACGTTCACATCCATGACTATCGAACTGGAAATCACACCTAATATTAAGTGGTTAGATGCATGTTTCTTTACCAAAGCGATGCGGATAACGTTTTGGTAAACGATCAGGGGCCGTAATGTATACCGTTACAACCCCTAATTACTACATCTAAATTACCAATAGAATAGCTACGATAGGAGCTGTTTGATTGTCAAAGGTGCATCAGAGACTTCTAACCTTTGTGCAGCGGTAAGACCTTGTTTATCCTGATAGCACAAATTATGCCAAGCTCTGAATATATCTAAAAGAGGTAAAATACCAGCAGGTCGTAATTTGCGACGTGGCTCGTTAATGAAGCTTTCGAAAAGAATCTGAAAGCGGTTTTGATAAAACTTCACATGACGAGTTGTCGCAACGTTAAACCATTTTTCAGGCTCATTTTGATCGCCAGCGAGGTAGCAAATGCCTTTGTGGTTTTCGTTTTGACTAGAGATTGCCCAACGATCGCGCCACCAACTCATATAGGCGATATCGACTTTGCCAAAGGGAGTGCTCATGTCCCAACTAGCGTCCTCTTCTACGTACATCAAGTCGACACTTTTCTCTTTAATACGAGGTAAACAAACGCTCAGTGCAGCTGAACGTAGTAGGGGATCTTGAGGCATGTATAGAGATACACGTTTGTTTGGGCAGCACATATCAAGTACGTGCAAATAGTGTGCATACGAGGTGTATGGCGGACGGACTAATGCCCCTTTTGAAGGGTAATGAAATACAGATAGATTACCAAGAGGGTCTTCTACGTTACCGCGAGCCAAAATTGTTTGGTATTTTTGGTCAATTCGCTCTCTGAGGTGATAAGAAGGTTCCGCAAGCGGCTCACTTGCTTCCGCTACATACTCCTGGGAAACAAAACGAGACACCTCATCGTAAGGATTATGATCGAGCGTTGCGATTGGCTCTTCATCAGCGGAATAATTGACGTGCTGGCAAAGAATATAGCCAGAATGCGCTTCGCCAGAAACAATCCAATACACACCATTATTGCTGTTCGGTTGCAATGCAATATAGTTTGAGGCCAATTCATAATGCGTTGCGTGGTTTACCCAGCGCGCATCAATGGTTGCCAGCTTGCGGCGGCAGCGGCTAGCTATATGGTCAACATGATCGTAAAAGGTTTTTGGGTTAATACTAAGCTTGCGGCAGATTTCTCGTACGGAATATCCCGTAAACAATAAACCCATCAAGTTCTCTTGAAATTGAAGCTTCTTGTTGGCACCAGACCACTTGTCGACAAAGGTACTTTGACACACTTTACAGCGGTAACGTTGGCGATCGCCACTGTAACCGAAAGCGTGATAGAGGTGTTTGTGAGTGTGGACAGAAAGTCCAAAGTTGTCGCAATCATCATTACGGCAAGCAGGCAACCCGTCACTGTGGACGTGCCGCAGGCGATGAAGTTCGTTCACGACATCGCGATTATTAAGTAAGGGGGGGAAAGCTCCACATTCACGGCATACCATCGCCGGACGCTTAGGGTTCGCATGTTGCAGAACGTAACGCTTTGCATCACTCAATCCAAAGTTGTCACACGCCAATGTTTTACAAAAGTTGAGTTGTAACCCATCTGCGTCTTTTGGCAGTTCGCCGTTAGACACAATCGCCCCCTCGGGATAATTCGGGCAGCCAGCATAACTCTGGCTGCAAATTATTACTTACTATTTGTTCTTAGATGTTGATTGCAGTTTCTAGTGCAACTTTCATCATGTCGTTGAACGACTTCTGACGCTCTTCTGAGCTTAGTTTTTCACCACGGATGATGTGGTCAGAAACTGTCAGGATAGTCAGTGCTTTCGCGCCTAGGTCAGCTGCTACGCCGTAGATACCAGCCGCTTCCATGTCTACACCTAGGATGCCTAGTTTTTCCATCTTCTCGAAGATGTCTGCTTCTGGTGTGTAGAACAGGTCTGCAGAGAATACGTTACCTACTTTTACAGGCACTTCCTGAGCGCGCGCTTGGTTAACTGCTTCTTCTAGAAGACCGTAATCAGCGATTGCTGCGAAATCGTGGTTGTTGAAACGGATACGGTTAACTTTAGAGTCTGTAGAAGCACCCATACCGATAACAACGTCCATTAGTTTCACGTCGTCACGTACTGCACCACAGCTACCTACACGGATAACGTTTTTCACGCCGTATTCAGCGATTAGCTCGTGTACGTAGATACAGCAAGACGGGATACCCATGCCGTGGCCCATTACAGAAACTTTTTTGCCTTTGTAAGTGCCAGTAAAGCCGAACATGTTGCGAACGTCACAAACTTGTTTCACATCTTCTAGGAACGTTTCAGCGATGTATTTAGCGCGCAACGGGTCGCCTGGCATTAGAACTGTTTCAGCGAAATCACCTGGTTGTGCGTTAATGTGTGGGGTTGCCATAAGTGCTCTCCAAAGTTTTGTTTTGATAAAACGCCTCTATTATAGAACGCTATTACCAATTCTGTTGAACTTGTTCGTTTTCGTTGAGGCAATAATATCGGGACGTACAGTAGCCCCTTGAGAGCTTAGTCACAAAAACCACGCATTTAGAAACTGCAACTACTATTGATAACCAAATCTGTTGAAATCAAAAGAGCAATCGATTTGCTTTTGAGCAGTTTGTCGATTGCGCGCACAAATTCTTTGTTTTTGGGCCAAACTTTTTTCTGACAGCTGGTTGATCGAAATACTTTCGAGTGAAGTAAAACGATTAAATTGTACAACTTATTTTCTTGTACAATCTGGAAAGGCTTGCTATAAGTTATACAACAAAACTTTTTGTATAGGGATGCGTCATCATGGAATCTTCAATCAAAGTAGGTATCAGTTCGTGTGTTTTGGGTGAACGAGTGCGTTTTGACTCTGGTCATAAGGTGAGCAACTTTGTGACTAAAGAGCTCAGCCCGTATTTTGACTTTGTTTCGGTATGCCCTGAAGTCGGCGTAGGTATGCCAGTACCCCGTCCAACAATTCGTCTTGTTTCTAATGAAGAGCGTGTTGCATTGGTTGAAACCAAAAATCCAGAAAATGATCATACCGACAATATGCTCACTTACTCGGCCAATAAAGTAGATGAACTTCAAAGCGAGCAGCTTTGTGGTTACATCGTTTGTGCCAAGTCACCAACTTGTGGCATGGAGCGAGTCAAGGTTTACAGCAAGAACAGTGCTGCGAAAGAAGGTGTTGGCTTGTATACACAAACATTGATGCAAAAAATGCCTTGGTTGCCTGTTGAAGAGGATGGCAGACTTAACGACCCTGTATTGAAAGAAAATTTTATTACTCGAGTATTTTGTCTAAATGACTTTTACGGCTCGATGGATGGTGAGCCTACTCGTGGCAAAATCATCGACTTTCATTCGCGCTACAAACTGACGTTAATGGCACACCACCCAGAGTCATACCGCTCCCTTGGCCGCTTAGTCGCTGATGTCGCTAATTATGAAATTGAAGACTTTTACCAAGAGTATCGTTTAGGACTTATGAAGGCGTTAACGAATCGGGCTAGCCGCAAAAACAACACAAATGTGTTGATGCATTTACAAGGGTACTTCAAACGCTCACTAACTAAAGAAGAAAAAGAAGAGTTAGCGACAGTGATTCACGACTACCGTATCGGAATGCTGCCTCTGCTAGCACCACTTACATTGATTAAGCATTACTTAAATACTTACCCAGACGAGTATTTAGCAAAACAGAAGTTTTTAGAACCGTATCCGCAGGAGATGAGATTACGCTATGGTTTGTAGTTCAGAAGAAAAACTATACGCGATCCGAGATGTCGCAGAAATCACGGGTGTAAAACCAGTTACGCTGAGAGCTTGGCAACGAAGATACAACTTGATCCAACCTCAGCGAACTGAAAAAGGACACAGACTTTATCGCCAGCAAGATCTCGATACGATTCGCGAAGTCCAGAGCTGGCTCGCGAAGGGGATTTCGATTGGTAAAGTGAAGGGGCTGCTAGGAAAAAGCGCCGATGTCGAAGTCAAAAACGAGGTTCGCACACTCGAAGAAGTTGAAAACATGCTGCTTGCGCTGTCTACCCTGAATCGAGGAAAAGCAGAGAGTTTACTTGCCTCTGTTCTTAAAGAGTATCCACTAAAACTCGTTATTGATCAGTTTATTAGCCCAGTATTTGATGCGCTAGACATGGTAAAAGGATCGCTGCGATCTTTACAGGTAGGGTTATTTCAGACTTGTTTGATCACTCGACTTGCCCTTGTTATCGATTCTGAAAACAAAGCCGCTTCCAAAGGAAAGTGTCTGCTCATTAGCTTTGAACAAAACAGAGAGTCTGAGAGTTGGATTCAAGCAGCGAAGCTTTGCGAACAAGGGTATCACACGACTTTGATCGATAAGGTTGATGATGTTTCTGGTCTACTAGATCACGAGGTCGTTGAAAATGGTTCGTTTATCTACCTTTTCTCCAACAAAGCGCTAGCTGCTAAACAAGTAGCGTCCATCAAAATGCTTCACGCACAGTTAGGTGATCGGATGGGGTGCTCTGAAGTGATAGAGAAATTACACCTAACTTAGTAGACAAAAGATAGGAGCTACCATGGTTTTAGTATGGTTTCGACGTGACTTACGTGCGTTAGACCACACGGCACTCAAAGCGGCGTTGGATTCAGGTCAGCCTGTTGTCGCTTGCTTTATCGCGACGCCAGAGCAATGGCGGGAGCATCACATGGCGCCGATGCAGGCAGACCTCATTGCTCGTCGCTTAGCTTGTCTTAACGAGGAGCTTGAAAGCCTTAATATTCCTTTTTTGTACAAAGAGGTGCCGTCGTTTTCCGATTGTACAGATGTGATTAGTGGGTGGGCGGAAACACTTGAAGCCACGTCTGTTATGGCAAACATTCATTATGAGGTGAACGAACGAGAGCTGGATACACAAGTAAGTGAAGCGTTAGCTTCTCACGATATCGAATTTGAACTGTTTCATGACAAATGTGTGCACGCGCCAACGACGGTTCTTAATAAGCAAGGCGAATATTTTAAGGTATTTACGCCATTCAAGCGTGCTTGGTTAACGCAGTTCCATATGCCGACGGTAGTAAAACCTCACGAGCAAGCGCCACTCAATAAAAAGGTACTCGAACAATTAGAGTCGGCTCGATTTAATTCAAGCTTCACATTTAGCTATCCTCGAGAATCCAGTGAAGACTGGCTGGCTTCGACTAATGATATTTTGAAGCAGCTTAGGGAATTTGCACGGGAGCGCAGTGACGCGTATCAAAGCGAGCGAGACTTTCCAGCTATTGATGGCACTAGCCAACTGTCTCCATACCTTGCGATTGGCGCGCTATCACCAAGGCAGTGTATTGCTCGTTTGTATGCTGAAAATCAACAAAATGACCTTACAGAAGGGAAAGCAACTTGGCTAAGTGAGATCATTTGGCGTGAGTTTTATCAGCACCTATTGGTTTTCGAACCAAAACTCGTCAAAGGCAAAGGATTTATCGATTGGGAGGATAAAATCCAGTGGTCCTATGATGAGAAAGCCTTTGAGCGATGGAAGACAGGAACAACAGGATACCCAATCGTTGATGCAGCAATGCGTCAGCTCAATCAAACAGGCTGGATGCACAACCGATTACGTATGATTGTCGCGAGCTTTCTTACCAAGGACTTACATATTGATTGGCGATGGGGAGAAGCGTACTTCATGAGTAAGCTGGTGGACGGCGATTTTGCAGCGAACAATGGTGGCTGGCAATGGTCTGCCTCTACGGGCTGTGACGGGCAGCCATACTTTCGTATTTTCAACCCGATAAGCCAAGGCGAAAAGTTCGATGTTAATGGTGAATTTGTGCGCCACTGGGTACCAGAAATCAAAAGTGTACCGAACAAATACATCCATAAACCTTGGACTTGGGAGGGCTTTTCTTTACTGGAATATCACAAGCCGATGGTTGATCACAAGACAGAAAGAGAGATAACCTTACAGCTCTTTAAAAGTGCCAAGGAATAGAGTGAAATGCTTAGCAAAAAGCGATCAATGAGTTTCGCAAAACGTACCCTGCTATCTGTGTCGTTATCTTTAGTGAGTGGTCTATCATTCGCTAAGATGTACGAATTACCAGAGGATGGAAGCCGTTTAATTGGTCGCCTTGAAAACCACGTCGTTCAAGAAGGCGAAACCATGGCAAATATCGCTAAGCTCTACGATGTGGGTATGCTAGGTTTAATGGCCGCAAACAAAGGCGTGGATCCCTTCTTACCAGAAGAGGGGCATGTTCTTACTATTCCGACACAGCTAATCCTCCCAGACGTACCTTATAAAGGTATCGTTATTAATCTAGCCGAGCTGCGCTTATATTACTTTCCGAAAGGAGAGGATATTGTCCATGTATTTCCTGTCGGAATTGGCCGAATAGGGCGCGATACCCCAGTAATGACAACGCGTATCAGCCAAAAACGACCGAACCCTACATGGACTCCTCCAGCCTCTATTCGTGCCGAGTACAAAGCAAAGGGCATTGACCTACCAGCCGTTGTTCCTGCGGGGCCTGATAATCCACTTGGTATGTTTGCATTGCGTTTAGCTTACGGGAATGGCGAATACCTAATTCATGGTACCAACAAGGACTTTGGGATTGGTATGCGAGTCAGCGCGGGTTGTATTCGTATGGACCCAAGTGACATTGAGTGGTTATTTGACAAGGTTCGTAACGGCGAAGACGTTAACATCATTAACCAGCCTATCAAAATGACACTTGAGCCTGACAGAAGTGTGTTCTTAGAAGCACATGAGCCTTTGACTCGTAGTAATGGCGAGAAAGATGAACTGAAAGTGCCGAAAGAGTTAAAGTGGTGGCTGGATGAATTCGGTATGAAAAACGTGAAGGCTAAAGCAGCAATCGCTGCACAGAATGGGGTTCCTATCGAAATAACCGCGCCTTAACGGGCGTTAAGACGCGGTATTAAATCTTACTTAGTGTAAGACTGAGCGATGTTATCGATACGCTCGTTAGCACGCTCAGCTTCTTCTTGAGCAGCCATTGCTGCTGCGCCTGATTTTTGAACGTCAGATTGAAGAGCTTGTACGTCTTGGCTTAGTTGGCTAACTTGGTTGCTTAGTTCGTCTAATTTTGCTGCATTTGCTGTAGCTGCGTCATCAGAAGAAGCACAACCGGCTAGTAGAAGTACTGAAGTTGCTGCAGCTGCGATCAACGTTTTGTTCATATAAGAACTCCTTGCTTATAGTGAAAGTCTCGCCACTAACTATTATTTTATACAGTAGCGAGGTTAAATGTGGTTACATTTTATCAGTACATGATGTAGCAAAAGTCAAAAAAACCCAAGAATTTCATGGAGTACCTGACGTCAACTTTTACCTGAACTTAACAAAGTTTAACTACCTATCCTTTATTTCGTTCTCACAACAGTTTTCATAGCAGGTGTATTTGCCACGTTCCTGATATCAATAATTTAGACGATATTGACACAAATGAAAGTTTATTGGCCCAAATAACTGCTATTTAAGTCGTTTTGTTGATGGATAGAAGGCATATTTGAACGGCTTTTCTCTAAACTTCCTGTCCAGCTGCTCATCAAAAAGGCTAGTCTTTACTCTGAACTGAGCCACAAATGATGTTTTACCGTTACCACCGGGAATTAGTTTGTGTGATCTCTATCTATACTCCTATGATTTGCGGTATTATACCGAGCTTTATTTTTTTGCTGCGTTAGAGCGGAAACGACACTACAGAGCGCTCAGACGCTGACTGATTTATTGGAGAATACTTTGCAATTTAAAGATCTAGGCCTAGACAACCGATTGTTGAAGAACCTAAAACACTACGATTTTAAAAAAGCGACTGACATTCAGCAGCAGGCGATTCCTGTTGCGATTGCAGGCAAGGATCTATTGGCATCTTCGAAAACAGGTTCGGGCAAGACTTTGGCGTTTGTATTGCCAATGCTTCATAAGTCTTTAAAGACAAAATCGTTTTCTGCGAAAGACCCTCGCGCGGTAATCCTTGCTCCTACTCGTGAGCTAGCGAAACAAGTATATGGTGAGCTTCGTTCTATGCTAGCTGGCCTATCTTATGAAGCAGCACTGATTTTGGGTGGTGAGAACTTTAACGATCAAGTAAAAGCTCTGCGTCGTTACCCGAAATTTATCGTGGCGACACCAGGACGTTTGGCTGATCACTTAGAGCACCGTTCGCTTTATCTGGATGGTTTGGAAACGCTAATTCTGGACGAAGCAGACCGTATGTTGGATTTGGGCTTTGCACCAGAGCTTCGTCGCATTCATAAAGCAGCCAAGCATCGTCGTCGTCAAACGTTGATGTTCTCTGCGACATTAGATCATGCAGACGTCAATGAAATCGCGGCTGAAATGCTCAATGCGCCAAAGCGAATTGCTATCGGCGTTTCTAACGAAGAACATAAAGATATCACGCAAAAATTTTACTTGTGTGATCACCTAGATCATAAAGAGGCAATTTTAGATCGTGTTCTTTCTGAGGCTGAATACCGTCAAGTTATTATCTTTACGGCAACGCGTGATGATACTGAGCGACTAACAGAAAAGCTGAACGAAAAGAAACTGAAGGCTGTAGCACTAAGTGGTAACTTGAACCAGACTCAACGTAACACCATTATGAGTCAGTTTGAGCGCGCAGTATTTAAGATCCTTGTAACGACTGATGTTGCTTCCCGCGGTTTGGATATTGCAACTGTGACACACGTCATCAACTTCGATATGCCAAAGCATACCGAAGAATACGTACACCGAGTTGGTCGTACTGGTCGTGCTGGAAATAAAGGGGATGCAATCTCTCTTGTTGGTCCAAAAGACTGGGATAGCTTTAAACGTGTAGAAGCATACCTACAACAAGATCTTGAGTTTTCATTGTTCGAAGATTTGAAAGGTAAGTTTAAAGGCCTTAAGCCACCTAAACCAGATTTCCGCAATAAGAAAGCGACCGCAAAGAAAGCTCGCCCTCAAGCGAAAAAATCGGCGAAAAAACCAGCTAAGCGTGACAAGAGCTTCTACAAAAACGTATCTGTGGGTGATGATGTCTTCATCCCTAAGAAAAAACCAGCGGCACCGAGCTCTGAAGAGTAAAAGCTGCTGTAGTTTCCCATTGATTTTAGTTCTTAAAAATCCGAGTGTTCGCACTCGGATTTTTTATGTCTGTCGCTAGGTGAAATAGCGTCTTTCCATACTCACTCGTTAGTCAGCTTTTATATCTGTCTGGTTGTATATAAACAGCATAGAACGCTAATTTAGGAAGTTATTAAGTTTTATAACCTCGGTCAAAGCAAACGTTTTTCCTCACACACTAGATAAAAATCTCATATGATTATGAAAATGATAATTGATCTCATTTTTATTTAAGGGCAGAATACGCGCCATTGTATTAATCCTATAAATGAATTCGCTCTCTATATGAAATTTACTCATGTTTTTTTAGGGCTCATAATTACCTCTAGTTCTGGCTTTGCTGCTGATGATTTCAACTGGCTTCGAGATGATGCTCGTAAAGATGAGCGAGTTCTTACCTACCTAACAGAACAAAACCACAAAACTGAACAGCACCAAAAAAGTTATCAGACGTTGACAAAAAACCTACTAACGCAGTGGGATACCATTGTGGCAGACAAAGGTGATAAGCCATGGTCGATCGTGAGTGGAAGAGAGTGGACGCTAATGCGTCGCGATGGTCGTTACTTACTATTATCCCGTGCGAGTCAACATGCACCAGAAAACGTGGTGTTCGATTTCGATGAACGACAATCTGCGCATCAGTACTACCAACTTGGTCAATGGCAAGTGAATGGTGACACGCTCCTTTTCACGGAAGATATCGACGGCAGCGAACAATATCGTGCTGTGGTTGTTGATTTACTCTCCGGTCAATCTACGGAACTGGCGACGCACGTCGATAGTGGCGTATTGTTGTCACCTAACGGGAAAGTGGCATTCCTCGTTGCAAAAGAAAAGCGCACCCAGCGACCTCATCAGATCTTACGTATCTCCACTGAATCTTTGGCAAAAACAGTCCTATGGAATGAACCCAAGTCAGATTGGTTACTTTCTTTCTATCGTGCGGCAGATAGCCGTTATGCTGTGCTGCAAAGCAACAACGAGTCAACAACAGAGCAGAAGCTTGTCGACCTAGAAACGGGCACTGTCTCAGATTCATTGCGAAAGCCTGAAGTGGGTGTGGAATATTACGCGGATGTGGCGAAAGGTTATATTTATCTTAAAAGCAACCTGGAAGGAAAGTTCGCCCTTTACCAAGCCGAACTCGCACCGCTTGGCGCAACATGGCAACGCTTTACCAATCCTCGTGAGCCGCTTGAACAGTTCTACCTTTATGATGCAGGAGTTGTGGCACTTAGTAAGCCAAACAACTTGTCGACATTGACGGTGTATTCTTACCAAGGGCAGGAAAAAGTGATACTGCCATTGGAACACGATGGTAATGTCGCTTGGCTAAGCACATTGGGCGATTTTGAATCAAACAAAATTCGTATCCGAAGCATGTCGATGACTACGCCTCCTCAGTGGGAAGAGTTCGATGTAAAAACGCTGAATAAATCCTTGTACTCTCAAGATGCTTACCAAGACTTTGATAGTCAGCGTTATGTATCCCAACGTATTTTTATTAAGCACGACGGCGTTTCTGTCCCGGTCTCTTTGGCGTATCGCAAAGACAAATTGCACCCACAATCTCCTGTGATGATTTACGGTTACGGCGCGTATGGTTTTACGATGAAACCGTACTTTATGCCTCAGGTTATCAGTTTACTCGACCAAGGTGTGATTTACGCTATCGCCCATGTCCGTGGCGGTGGGTACTTTGGCGATGAATGGCACGAGCAAGGCCGTGGTGTGCGAAAAGCCAATTCTATTGGTGATTTTGTCGCGGCCGCGAAGGCGCTGCAAACATTCGAACGTGGCAATAGAGAGGTTTTCGCCATCGGTTCTAGTGCTGGTGGTACGTTGGTGGCCGGAGCGGTTAATCAAGATCCTAAATTGTTTTCAGGTGTCGTACTTAAAGTGCCTTTTGTTGATGTGGTTGCAAGTATGTCGGATACCTCACTTCCGCTTACCACACAGCAGTATGGCGAATGGGGTAACCCAACCAAACCTGAACAATTGGCGTTAATGAAGGCGTACGATCCGATTCTCAATATCCATAAAAACGCTTACCCACCCATGTTGGTTCAAGTCGGTTTAATTGATCAGCGCGTGCCATATTGGGAAGGCGCAAAGTATCTGGCTAAAGTTTCAGCGTTAAGTGAGCACAACGGGCCGTACTTGTTGCAAACTGATTTTAATTCGGGCCACCAAATGGACCCACGACAAGCGCAAGAACAACAAGCAAAAGAATACGCATTTCTACTATCACTCATTAAAACATCTAAAGCGGAGCAGTAAATGAAGCTTACCCCAGTGTCAGCGGCAGTACTTTCGGTACTTGCTGCCAGTCAAGTGCACGCCGAATCTAAGGTTTTCTCAATGGAAGAGGTGGTGGTAACCGCCAATAAAATCGATCAGCCATTGTCAAAAGTGGCAGGTAGTGTCGCGGTTATCACAAACGAGCAAATCGAAGAAAGAGGCGAGACCGAGCTATATGACGTGCTGCGTAACGAACCTGGTGTAAGTGTGACGGGCGGTGCAGGACGTCCGCAAAACATTACCATCCGTGGTATGACGGGTAACCGCATTATGATCGTTCGTGATGGCATTCGTTCTGCGGATGGCTTCGGTGCGAATGACATTAATGATGCAGTTGGGAGAGATACTTTTGATTTATCCAATTTTGAATCGCTGCAAATCATTAAAGGGGCAAGTTCTTCGGTGCATGGCTCTGGCGCGATCGGCGGTGTGGTGATTTTAGAATCCAGTCAGCCGGGTGATTTCTTAAAAGACAAAGACTTCTACACCGATGTTTCCGGTACTTACACCGATATCAGCAACAAGTACAAAGGCACGAGTAATCTAGCTTTTCGTTCCGGTGATACAGAGAGTTTGTTTAACGTTTCATACTGGCAGGGGCAAGAGACACGTAACTTTGATGAAGATTTGTATAACCGCGACCTAGATGGTTACAGCGGTGCTTATACGATCAACCACTTTTTCAATGAAGAGGTGATGTTGAAAGCCAAAGCGGAACTCTACACCCAGAATCAAGAGCGTTTGGAGGGTTCACCGTCCATTCAACCTGATGGCATCTGGCATATTGAAGACTTTGCTGAGGATGAAACCACAGAAGAGTACAGCGCTTATATTGGTGCAGAGGTGACTCCGATTAATCCAACTTGGTTCGAAGAGTTGGATACCAAAGTTTACTGGCGTCACACCGAAGTGGTGGAAGACACCAACCGTTTAATGCGCCAAGTGGATCACAATGGTTTGATCACCAAGCGTCGCGAGCTGGAACACAAAACCTTCATTGACGAAACAATTGGCTTCCGTGGCGATTTCACTAATACGATTTATGCAGCAAATGCTGAGCACCAATTGGCTTACGGTGTCGAGCTTTCTACTGACTATTACGAACGCACAGATAGCGACTCCAAGATTGATTGGAACGGAGTAACACCTTCGACCAAACAACCTTTCGCTCCTGCTCGTGCTTATAACATTGGTTTGTACGTTCGAGACATGGTGGAACTGGATAAATGGACCATCACAGGTGGCCTACGCTTTGATGCGCACCGTCTCACGCCAGACGGTGCGGGTGAAGTGGGCGGCTTCCCATTAAAAGACATGGATAGCTCAGAGGTATCTCCAAGCCTGTCGGTTTCTCGTGAAATGTTTGCCAACAACATTGCTTATGTATCTTATAACCATGGTTACCGTGCTCCGGAATACGATAAAGCGTATGGCTTCGTAAGCCACGACTTTGTGCCGCTCACGCCGTTTGTAATTGCACCAAACATGGATCTAGAAGCTGAAACTTCCGACTCATTTGAAATTGGTAACAAGTTCGATAACGGTCGTGCGCATGTCTATGCGTCTGTGTTCTACAACAAGTTTGAAAACTTCATCGATGTTGTGACCACAGGCTTTGACTCAAGCACTGGTAATTACATCAAACAGTACCAAAACCTTGATGGCGTAGAGACTTATGGCGCAGAGCTTTCTGCGGGGTACGCGCTCACCAAACAATGGGACATCAGCACTAAGTTTGGCTACGTAGATGGCAAAGACGCGGAAGGCGAATACGTTCGAAGCATTACGCCATTCGAAGGTAATGCTCAACTGAAATACGCCAACCAAGACTTCAACGCTTACGTGGCTTGGAACTGGGCCGCTGCCATGGATCGCGTTCCTAAATGCCAGACCACACTTGGTCTAGCGACAGAGTGTGCGCAGACAAGCGCGTGGAATACGTTTGATCTTGGCGCAACTTACTACGTTTCCAAAGACCTTCGTGTTAGCGCAAATATCGTCAACCTGTTCGACAAAGAGTACATCCGATACCAAGACGTAGCGGGTATCGCTGAGGAAAGTAAGCGTTACTCAACTGAGCCTGGGCGCTACTTCACGCTGACTGCAAAATACGAATTCTAGGACGAAATCATGAAGCTAAAACCATTGGCGTTTTCGCTGCTTATTGCTTGTACCCCTGCGGCGCAGGCTGCAGAGTGGGATTATCCCGCAACGGACTCTGTGGTAACGAATGAAGCGCAAGCGAAAACTTATCTAGACAGCCACTACTCAGAAGCTGGCGAGTTTAAGTTCCGTTACAAAACCCAGTCTCAGCTTGGTGAGCATTACAATTTTGATGTTTGGGTAAACGGTGAATATCAAGCACAGCGCACCCTCGTAGTAACAACCGATAAAAATCATCACGTTGTGCGAGTGTTTAAGAGCCTTGAAGATACGATCATTCGCAACGGTAAACCAACGGTTGCAATGGAATTGGAATCACCTCGCCAACTGCAAGCACAAGAGCCACCTGCTTTGAGCTCTGGAAGTCTGGTTAATGTTGAGGTTTCTTTATTCAACCCAGATCTTCGCACCATGCAACAGCAAGCGGCACCAGAATCGACGTGGTCAGCACTGTCCGATTACCCTCAGCCGATCGAGTACGTCACCAAGTCGATCGAGGTTTTAAAGTCCGGCGGTAAGTTCTACCTCTCTAACCCAAGATTAAAGCAAGTGGATGCGACGGGTTTATTTGCAGCCCCTGCACCTGGTGAAGCGCCTGTACTCGATACGTTGGACTTCCTCAGCGCAGAAGGGGTTCAAGCATTTGACAGTGTTGATGAGATGCAAAGCACCGAGTTTGGTGACAATGCGTTCCCACAGTTGATGGCTTTTTATCATCTTGATAGCTCGATCCAATATCTGACAAGCCTGATTTACGACTTGTTTGACGAACCGCTTCGTTTTGATGCTCGCGGTTTATCAAAAGATAACTCTACTTACTATTACGGTCCGAAAGCACTCATGCTGGGTGTCGGTGGTGTTTCTCCGGATGCAGTCGATGCTGATGTAGTGATACACGAACTTGGGCATGGCATTCATTACCAAATCGTACCGGATTGGGCGTACGGTCACACTGGTGCTATCGCAGAAGGTTTTGCTGATTACTGGGCAGGCAGCGCGAGCTACCGCACTCAATATTTGGATGCTTCGCGTCGTGGTCAAGAATTCGAGTTAGATACGGTGTTCAACTGGGACGGTGTGTTCGGAACACGCAAAACAACTCGTAGCTTATGGAACCAAAGAGCGCGTTACTTCGAGGGCTCAGAGTATCCAGCGCACGTTAGCGTAGGTGGTGAACTAGGCGACGAGCTATGGTCAACGCCACTGTTTCAAGCGCTTAAAGCATCGGTTGAACGATACGGTGATGATACCGATAACGTGTTCCGTGAGTTTGACGCCATTGTACTTGAAGGCATGTACGGCATTGGTCGTGGCGTGAAAATGCATGATCTGGCGGAATCGACCGTGTTTGCCGCAAACACCTTGTTCCCAAATAAAGATTACGCCCAATTCCTGACGGACAGCTTCAACAAACACAACTTACTTAAAGCCCCTCTTCGTGTTCGCTATGACGCTCGATACATCGGACAAGGTGAAGACGTTGGTGTGAGTCTGAGCCAAACTGGCCGCGAAGCGAGCATCAAAGGGCAATGGCAGCTAAACAACGCATCCGTTTTCGACTTTGATGAAACGCTTTCTGATTCGACCTCTATGAAGGTGGGGTTACCAAGCGGTCTGACGTGTGGCACGCAATTCGATTCCTCTATTTCATTGGATTACCAATTTGCAGAAGGTTTAAAGACTCACCAGTGGAGTGAACAGGTGATGCTGGTTAATGGTACGCCAGAGCTTGATATCCAGCCTCAATCAGTGAATTCCGCTTTGCCAGAGCAGGGCGACAGGCTGTTCTCTCAGACGCTATCGGACAAGTCACTCACGATTGATGATTCGTTTGCGGTTTACCTGAACATCGAACATGACTCACTGCAGGATCTGCAAGTGACGCTTGTGTCTCCACAAGGCAAATCGGTCGTGCTACTTAGTCATCAATCAAGCAATACCAAAGGATTTAAAGGTTACTTCACCGCTCAGTATGACGAGGAGTTACGAGCACTTGTCGGTCAACCGAGTTGGGGTACTTGGCGTCTCGAAGTGTCTGACCGCGTGTCAGGGAATTCTGGGGTGTTGAAAGAGTGGGGTGTGAGTCACTTTGCTCAGTATCAGTGTAGTGCTGATACCACTAAAGAAAGCAGTGGCGGTGATTCAGGTGGCAGTGGTTCGCCTTGGACCTTGTTAGGACTTGTCCTGCTTTCAATGGTGAGAGTGATTCGCTCTCGTTAATTAAAATCAAAAGAAGATAAAATCTATGAAGTTTCAATATTCTTTCGTTGCTATGTCACTAGCCCTTGCTGGCTGTGGCGGAGGTTCTGGTGGTGACACGTCGGCACCGACCTATGATGTAGCTGGCACCATCGTTTCTGCAGGTACACTTCTTGATACGCCAGTATGTATCGATTTAAACCAAAACTACGTTTGTGATTCCACTGAACCGAGTGCTAAAACGGATAATGCCGGTAAATTTAGCCTGACTTCAAGCGACAAAAACGTACTAACCAGCACCATTCTTGCTCAAGTTGATCAAGGTTCAAACCAAACGTTGCGTCTTGCGGCTCCGGGTCAAAATTTAGCAACGGGTAACACGGTCAATGGTGTAACAACGTTGCTCGCGGGTCTTGTAATTGACGGTAAAACCGTTGCTCAAGCTGAAGAGATTGTGAAAGCGCAACTCGCCGATGCCGGCGTTTCTCTTTCTGGTACGGTGATGTCTAACGCAGAAGCTAGCGAGCTAGACAAGCTAGAGCAAAACACGGTTGTGCTATTAGCTGCGATGCAACCAAAGCAAATGATCAAAGGCGTAGCGCTGCTTGCTCAAAATCTTAGCTTTCAAGGTAAATCGTTGGCCTCTGATCTTCTGTCTGAAGCGGAAGTAAGTGCATTTGCTGAAGAAATTGTAGCGGTTGCTGAACAAACGGTTGGTAGTAACGATACGGGCGCCGTTCTTTATTTTGCTGAAGGAGCAGCAGACGTTGCTGAGGTTCAAGCGTCTTACCCTGGTCAAGATGCAGAATACGGCTTCGACAAAGAGGACAAGCAAACGTCGACAGGCGCTGGCTTTAAGTTCGTTAAGCTAGATTCACAAGGTGCAGCTTTAGCTGCAGATGCGACTGAGTGGGCTTGTACTATGGACGAGCGTACTGGTCTTGTTTGGGAAAACAAAAGTGCGGATGCGAGCTCAGTTCAATTTAAAGATCGCCTATTTGCGTTTGAGTCTGAAACATTTAAGCCATTTAGCAAAGATGTAGAGCTTGCAGGTTGTAAAGACGCTGGTGATGAAGTTTGTACCACTAGCCAATATGTTCAGTACATAAACAAACAATCGTTATGTGGAATCACTGGTTGGCGCTTGCCTACTTACCGTGAGACTTATGACTTACTAGACTTTGGTGAACAAACACTGTTTGCTCCGAACGATGAATATGCAAAATACAACGTCTATGGTTTTAATGTTAAATACTTTCCACAGCAAACCATAGGTAGCCCTTATTTAGGATATGGTGCATTTTGGCATAGCGATTTTAAGTTTACGAATGCATCATCACAACTTATTGATGGCGAGATTTATTTCCCTGCGATTGTCTCCCGGGGCAAAGATAGAGGCACTATTTCATACGTCGAGATTCGATCAAGCAACACAAGTGCGGGTGCCGATGATTCTTACCAATTCCCAATCCGTCTAGTCGCAGTTAAGGGGCAATAAGATGAAGAAATTAATAACTGTACTATCTCTTACTTTGGCTTCTCAAACTGCAATAGCTGCACAAGAGTGTTCTACTGACTTTGCTAAAACGGCACCTAACACGCGTTATACATATTCTGAGAGCGGTACCGTAACTGACCTGAAAACAGGTCTAACATGGATGCGCTGTCCAGTTGGTATGACATGGAATGTAGGAAACCAAGAATGCCAGGGGACGCGATCTACAATGTCATGGCAACTCGCTCTCTCCACAGCCAAACAAATTCGTAATAAGGACGGCAACCATCCTCTTCACAATTTTGCTGACAAAAAAAAATTGGCGACTAGCAAATATCAAAGAGCTAGTATCTCTAACTGAGCGAGCTTGCCACAGCCCAGCCATAAATAGTACAGGGTTTGCTAGCGGCTATAGTCTGAAAGATGGAGATGATGTTCTAGGGCGTTATGTCTGGAGCAACACACCTAATGGCGACGGTAAGCATGTTGCAACTTTTGATACGACTAATGGTGAGGTTTTCAATAGAGATCCGTTAAACTCAAGTTTCAAAAGCTCTCTCTTGTTAGTGACAGATGAATAATAATTATTACGTTAATAAGGGTTGATAGCTTTGCCTTTATGATAGGCTCCGCCAGTGCGGAGCTTTTTCTTTTCTAACCTTTGGAACTTATCGTGTTGAGCAGAGTATTTAAACTTGGAACTGCTTAAGCTGATGTTTTTGGTTTTCTGCTAAACCAGACAACTCTTGCGCTGCCGCGGCTGATTGAGTGATACCAGTGACGTTCTGGCTCACTAGTTCATAGATGTTCGTTAAGTTGTTGTTGATATCAGCCGTGACCTGCTTCTGCTTTTCTGATGCGGTTGCAACTTGAGTGTTGATTGAGTTCAGATCGGCGATAGCATTACTGATATTAGCAAGTGATTGGCTAACTTCTTGTGTCAGAGCTTGGTTGTCTGACAACATGGCTAAGCTGGAATGCATACTTTCATTTGCATGACCAGATTGTTGCTGTAGCTCTTCTATAATGGTTTGGATCTCTTTGGTGGACTCCTGAGTTCGCGCTGCCAGCATACGTACTTCATCGGCGACTACCGCAAAGCCTCTGCCACTTTCGCCCGCCCGTGCAGCTTCAATCGCTGCATTCAGTGCAAGTAGATTCGTTTGCTCAGAAATACCTTCAATCACTTCGATCACGCGACCAATGTGTTCTGATTGATCTTTTAGCGAAGTCACGACGGCAGCGGCTTCGTTAAGTTGTTCCGCCATCTTTTCACTTGCGCGAGTACTTTCCCCAAACATGCTTATACTTTGTGAGGTTAACGTACGTGCTTGATTTGATGCACTATCGGCTTCTTGTGCATTGGTCGATACTTCAGCTGCGGTCGACTCTAGCTGATTGATCGCCGAGGCTACTTGCTCAACTTCTTGCTTTTCTTGATCCGAGTTGACGCTGCTTTGAGTCATAACAGTTGCTAACTCGGTTGATGCTGATGCCACATCTTCACTAATGCGAACCAATGCGCTTACAGTTTCACGCAGTTTTTCTATGGTCTGGTTTACATCTCGAGCCAGCTGAGACACTTCGTTTTTCCCGATGGCTTCGGCCTTAACTAGTAGGTTTCCCTTCGCGACTTCCTGCATCGTTACTTGAAGGTTACGAATCGGCGCAACGATGTAGCTGGCGAGTACCCAACTAATAAGTGAAGCGGCACTCAAGATCACCGCAAGCGAGACGGCGCTGTAAGTGAGCGTGGTTGAATGTTGTTCGCCATTCGTTTCGACTTCATCGGTGACGATTTGATTCAATTGTTTAGATAGTTTGTCGATGGCGTTGATCATCGCTTCGCCAGCTAATCGATACTCAGCCATTGCAGATTCGTACTTTTGATTGAAATCAGAGGTGGTGTAATCAGAAGAGTGTTTAGTGGTGAGCAGAGGTGTCATGGTAACGCGAGTGAAATCAACATAGTGATTCATGGCCTTACGCATAGCATTGACTTCATTTTGAACGCCAGGGAGATTGTCTATGGAGTTAAGAAAATCGCGGTTTTTGTTTTGTCGCTCAGAAAGCTCTTGGTTGAGAGACTGAACATCTTCGGCTCTAAATAGACTATAAATGGCTTTGATGCGCATGGCGTAAGTGTTGTCTACGATGCCGCTAAGTTCCTCTTTGTGAATGATTAGCTTATGGGTGGAAGCCGAAACCTTATTGAATGCTTGATCGAGTTTACCGATTCCGACACTCAGTCCAATGATGAGTAATATAACTGTGAATAGAACAGGCAGAAAAACCTGAAGTTTAATAGAAAGCGTACTAAGAAATTGACGCATGAGATTGACCCTCTATCGGTTTGATTATTATCTTTTTTATAAATAAGCATTTCGATTTTAATTGTTATATTTGCCAAATCAATGAGTTACTCATATCTAATTGTTATGAAATGTACCAAAATCGATGGGGTTATCATCTTGAACATGAGGCAACGTTATAAAAACGTTACGTTCAAATTGAGAGAGGGATAAGTCGCGGAATTAATAGTTAGAAATGACAACGTGTCATAGAGGGTTCAACTAAGTGAAACACAACTGTCATATTCAAATTCTAAAGTGAGCACCGTTCAAGTGAAACACAACGGCAATAAAGCCACTTAAGGAAATTGTGATGAAAAAGACAGTAATCGGTGCAATAGCACTTCTAGGCGCAATGGCAGTGACTCCTGTTTCTGCTAAAGAAACTATCTCTGCAGTGGGTTCTAGCAGCGTAACTCCACTGATGGAAGTTTTCTCTGAAACGTACATGAAGAAGAACCCTAACGTATTTATCGAAGTTCAAGGTCCTGGTTCTTCAGCTGGTGTAAAAGCAGCGAAAAATGGTTCAGCAGACCTTGGTATGTCTTCTCGTAATCTAAAAGACTCTGAAAAAGAATCAACACTAATCGAAGAAGTGGTTGCTCGTGATGGTATCGCAGTGGTTGTTAACCCACAAAACAAACTGCCAGGTCTAACAGCCGAGCAAGTGACTGCAATCTACAAAGGCGGAGTATCAAACTGGAAAGAAGTCGGTGGTGCAGACAAGCCAATCGTAGCCATTACTCGTGACACGGCTTCTGGTACTCGTGGCGCATTTGAAGACATCATGTCTCTAAAAATGAAGATTTCTGGTAAGAAAGTATCAGCTATCTCTCAACGTGCTCAAGTTGCAAACGGTAACGGCGCACTGAAAACAATGGTTGCATCTAACCCATACGCAATCGGCTACATTTCTCTTGGTACTGTAGACAACACTGTTAATGCGCTAGCAATCGACGGCGTTGATGCAACGGTAGCTAACGTTAAAAACGGTTCTTACAAAGTAGCGCGTCCATTCCTTGTTCTTTACAAAGAAGGCAAGCCATCAACAGAAACGCAAAAATTCCTAGACTGGATGCTAACTGACGAAGCGCAAGCGCTAGTTGACCAAAAAGGTTACATCTCAGTTAACTAATCCCATCGGGACTCTAAAGTTTGCTCAGCCCAACGTTTAGGGCTGAGCCTTTTCTATCCATTGTGTTCAACGGCATTGCCCAGAACCGTGAGATTTTTAAATGACCATCGCAACAAATAGTGAAAAGCTTATGAATACTGACGCTAGAGCTATCAGCAAGTCAGGCCTACGCGAGAAGCGTCGTGTAGACTGGAAAGAGCGCATCTTCCACGGCTTGTTCCTAACGAGTGCCGTAATCGGCATTGTTTCATTGGCCGTTATTGCATACTTCATCGTTCGAGAGAGTATTCCGGCATTCCAAGAAGCAGGCGTATCGGGCATTGTCTTAGGACAAAACTGGTTACCACCTGCGCTTTACGGTGTCGCCACCATGATTGTGGCATCTATCGTATCGACGGCTGGTGCTGTCATTGTTGGGGTTCCAATTGGTGTTCTGACCGCCATTTTTATCGCTGAAATCGCACCAAAGCGATTAGCAGACATCATCCGTCCAGCGGTTGAGCTGCTAGCCGGTATTCCTTCAGTGGTCTACGGTTTCTTCGGTCTGGTTATTATCGTTCCATTGATTCAGAAGGTATTTGATGTACCTGCAGGTAACACTATCTTGGCCGGTATTATTGTTCTTGGTGTGATGATTCTACCAACAGTAATTACGGTTTCTGAAACGTCTATTCGCGCTGTCCCTCGTACTTATAAAGAAGGTTCTTTGGCACTGGGCGCATCGAAAATCTACACCATCTTTAAGTTGCTCGTTCCAGCGGCTCGCTCAGGCATCATGACAGGTGTGATACTGGGTATCGGTCGTGCGTTGGGTGAGACCATGGCGATTATCATGGTTATGGGTAACGCGCCGGCAATGCCAGAAGGCATCTTGGATTCGGCTCGTACACTAACTGCAAACATCGCTATTGAAATGTCTTACGCAAGTGGTGTTCACGCGAACGCACTTTACGCTACAGGTGTAGTACTTCTGGTCTTCATCATGTCGTTGAACGCTGTACTACTGTACCTAAACCGAGAAAAAGCGAAGTAATCGCTCGTTAAAGGTGACTATTATGGATCGCGCAAAACTGAAAAAAGCACGCCAGTTCAAAGATAATGTCTTTAACGCATTTGTCTGGATCTCGGCAGCACTAACGGTAGGCTTTTTGTTCTGGATTATCTGGTACATCCTATCAAACGGTCTACAACACGTAGATTGGAACTTCATTACTGATAACTATACGCGCACAGGTGAAGAGCATGGTATCTTCCCAATGATTGTGGCGACCATTTACATGGTTATCGCTTCTATCGCAGTGGCAGCGCCACTCGGTATCATGACGGCAATCTACTTGACCGAATATGCGAAAGTGGGCAGTCGTTTGGTGAAAATCATCCGATTCTGTACCGAGTCATTGGCGGGTATCCCGTCGATCATTTTCGGCCTGTTTGGTATGACTTTCTTCGTGGCGATTCTTGGCCTTGGTTTCTCAATTCTGTCGGGTGCATTGACGCTAAGTATCCTAATCCTGCCAGTTATCATCCGTACAACGGAAGAAGCGTTGATGGCAGTACCACAAACGTACCGTGAAGGCTCTTATGGCCTCGGTGCTTCTAAGATTTACACTATCTGGCGTTTGATTCTTCCGAGCGCAATGCCAGGTATCTTAACCTCGGTCATTCTAAGTATTGGTCGTGTCATTGGTGAGTCTGCTCCAGTATTCCTGACAGCAGGTATGGTTGCACGTATTCCGGATTCTTTATTGGATTCAGGTCGTACGCTAACCGTTCACCTATACAAACTGACTACCGAACTGTTTACCGTTGAAGAATGGAATCAGGCTTACGGTACGGCAACAGTGCTCATCGTAGTTGTTCTCTTGATCAACATGGTAACGAAACTGATTGCTAGACGTTTTAACACCGCAACTTACTAACAACACTAATTAAGAACGCACGTTAAAAGACACGAATTCAAGAATTAAGAGATTAAGACAATGAACAAATTTGATATTGAAAACCTAGACCTATTCTACGGTGACAACCAAGCACTGAAATCGATCAACTTACCAATTCCAGTTCGCCAAGTAACTGCACTTATCGGCCCGTCAGGTTGCGGAAAATCAACGCTTCTACGCTGTTTGAACCGAATGAATGATCTAATCGAAGGCGTGAAAATTACAGGTAAATTGGCGATGGACGGCGAAGATATTTACGGCAACATTGATGTTGCTGACCTTCGCATCAAAGTCGGCATGGTATTCCAAAAGCCAAACCCATTCCCGATGAGCATTTACGAGAACGTGGCTTACGGCTTACGTGCTCAAGGTATCAAAGACAAAAAGACAATTGATGAAGTGGTAGAGCGTTCGCTGCGCGGTGCTGCACTTTGGGATGAGGTGAAAGATCGCCTTAAATCACACGCATTCGGTCTTTCTGGTGGTCAGCAGCAACGTTTATGTATTGCACGTACAATCGCGATGGAGCCGGATGTGATTCTGATGGATGAGCCAACGTCGGCACTTGACCCAATTGCGACACACAAAATCGAAGAACTGATGGAAGAGCTAAAGAAGAACTACACCATCGTTATCGTGACTCACTCAATGCAACAGGCGCGTCGTATCTCTGACCGCACTGCGTTTTTCCTAATGGGTGAACTGGTTGAGCACAACGATACGCAAGTGATCTTTAGCAACCCTCAAGACGACCGTACTCAAGGCTACGTAAATGGTGATTTCGGTTAATCCACCGTATTTACAAGCATAACTAAATAACTATAAGCGATGGTAACTTTGCCCCTCTTGATGAGGGGCCTTTTTCTTTTTAAGTCGTAGGCTTAAAACATCTACCAACACAAAAATCTTGTAAATGAGTACAACTTTCCTCCCCAGTTTATAAAGCATGTAACTTATGTGAAACATGGCTTTAAAAGTGCTGAAGAGCTCTCGAATGTAACACTAAGTCTGATAATTTTGCGAATGACTTAACAGCTCAAATTTGAACGTATTGATTGCATATCATGGCCTAAGTAGTTTTTTATCGAGGATAAAAAAGTAGATTAGGTTGGTAGGGTGAGTTTAAGAAGTTTTACAAGAAAAGTGTCTTCAACGAGGGATCATCGGTTGCTAGCGGAGGCAATCTTTGATCATTTAGAGAGTCTGTTCTCCCCTCAAGCCCTCGCTATTTTTGAAGATCCTTCAATTAACCCTCGTCATTCGATGAGCTTCTCTCGCGGAGAGCTTTACCCAACCCAAAACTATCCTGAGACATTCTGGGAGTGGGCAAGTCAGTTTGACACCTCTGAAAGCATCATACCTCTGGCGATCAACACTTGTAACTGGAATCACACCCGAGATTTAGGCGGTGATAGTTACATCATGATGCTCGACAACACGCCTATCAAACGTACCTACCTACTGATTCAATCTGTACATGCTCGCACGGCACATAATATCTATGAAGAAAGTTACGACGCAATGCAACTCGCAGCGGCGCGTTGGCAATGTATTCGTGCTGAAAAAAATGCCTCGAAAGAGATCAGGCACAGAGATATTCGTGAAGCGCAATATGTTGATGAGATTAGCCAACGCGAGCGCTTTATCGAAAATATGAAGTTAGTTCAGCAAGTTGCACTCGAAATCTCTAATCCTGATTCTTTAAAGGACTTGTACTACAAAGCCGTCGAAGCGCTACGTGAACGACTTGGGTTTGATCGCTCTACACTGATGCTTCTCGATATGAAAAAGCGCAGCTTCAGTGGTACATACGGCACGGATGAGTCAGGAATTACGATTGATGAATTTCACACACAATACGATTTACACCAACTTAGCGAGGAGTATATCACCGCGTTATCTAGCCTTGAGAGCAACTTAGTGATTGTAGAAGACGCGCCAATATACACAGCAGGCAAGGTCATCGGGCAGGGCTGGAATGCGATGTTGATTTTACGCGATGGCAATGAACCGTTTGGGTGGTTCGCGCTAGATAACTTTATTCATCGTAAGCCGATAACGGCATATCAAAAACAGATGTTGGACTCGTTTGGTTCACTCTTCTCTCAAATTTACATTCGTAAGCGCCAAGAACAAAACGTACGCATGCTGCATTCAAGCATGGTTGAGTTATCACGTTGCACTACTGTCAGTGGAGTATGCAAATCGGCCGTCACTTTCGCCATTAAAAATCTTGGTATTGATCGAATGGCGGTATTTTTAACTGATGAAAATTGCTCTTACATGCAAGGAACGTGGGGTACCGATATTCAAGGTAATGTGGTGGATGAATCTTACTTCTTTGGCGAAACCCAAGATTTCTCTCTTATAAATCTGGCTCGCTCAATGCCAAACGAAGTCGCATTTGAAGAATCAGTGCCTATTTATCATGACTGTAATATTGTTGGCTTTGGTTGGGCTGCGATGACGGTATTGACTTCAAATAGCAGTGGTCCTATCGCCTTTATCGCTGTTGATAATTTGCTGACACGTGCGCCCTTAACTTCTCAGTTACGTGAAGTGATTCGTATGTTCGCGTCCAGCTTAGCTGAAGTATTGCAACGTACTCAAGCTCAAGAGGCGATTCGCGAACTAAACGAAAACTTAGAGCTGGAGGTTCAGAACCGAACAAAAGAGTTAGAGGAAGCCAATCGACAGCTTGAGGTACTTTCTAAGCTCGATCCTTTGACGCGTCTTGGTAATCGCCGCATGTTAGAACATGTGATGCAAAAATATTGTGCCCTAGAGTATGAAGACGACATGTCGTTTGGCCTGATCCTGATTGATATTGACCATTTTGGCTTATTCAATAATCACTATGGTCATCTCGAAGGCGATATCGCATTGATGCGAATTGGCTATATCTTGGATCATCATACCAAAGGTGAAGATGAAGTTTTTTGCCGTATCGGAGGTGAGGAGTTTGCATTGCTCATGATTGGTTCTGAGCAAGAGGAGGTTCGACTGAGAGCAGAGTGCATTCGTCAGTGCATCGAGGGCGAGGGGATAAAGCATCGACATAACCCAGAAGGGGAGTTACTTACCGTTTCAGTCGGTTACTCCTGTTATAAAGCGAAAGGCAAAGACTTTAATTTCGACCATTTATATCAGTTGTCGGATAAGGCACTCTATCAAGCGAAGAATCATGGGCGAAATTGTGTAAGGCGATACGAATACGAGCCCCAAGTGTTTGTTGAGTGAGTGATGTTCATAAGAGCAACTTGATAGGGAAGGGGGCGGCGGTTGGTGCTCTAGATAAAACCGCTAAAGCAAATTTGGCCGGATAAGAGAATTGGCAGCTCATGAGAGCTGCCATTGTTATCTAGTTATTTATAGCTTTTCGAGCTGGTGGTCGGTTTTTGTTACGTTTGCTTTGCCAAGGTTTTGAATTTTCGCTAGCAGCGAATCAGGGCTCCAAGGTTGTTGGTTAGCACTAAAATACGCTTGATTCATGGCATTAAGCTCTTGCTTAATTGCTTGTACGTCGCCAGGGTTTAGCCTGTCTTGATGAGTGGTTAAATACTCATTTACAGAGCGTTCAATTTTCGCAGCATCGCCCTCTTCGATGACTTTTTTTAGCGCGTCGATGCAAAGTGGTTGTTCAGTATTTGAAACCGTTCCACTCGCTGTTATTGACCGCTTTTTCCATGCCCAAATAGCGATTCCCAATGTCATTATCCAAAGCCCTAGGAAAACAAAGGTTAATGTTCGCCAGAGACTGTTTACATCGCCGCTTGATTCAGGACTAGGGGCTGACACTAAAGGCGCTGAAAGAGGCGATTCCGGCAACGTGATTAGCCCAGTGTCATTTTTCTCTACGTCTAATGTTAGCTCTGGTAACGTTGTTTTCTTCGCTTCATCATTTTGACTGTCCCACCAGTTCAAGTCGTATCCTGGTAAGGTATATTTCCCGGCCTCTGTAGGAATAATGACTTGCTTCACCGTCATGGTAACGGTGCCATCTCTCGCGCTATCGAACTTAGGTTGTTCGGGATACACGCGCAGTGAACTCGGGTAACTAATATTGACTCGTGGCAGATATTCGGCTTGTGTACCGCGAGCCTTAACTTGAATGGTTCGAGTGAGTGAAGAGCCTTGTTTTACTGTGTTGATCGCGTTAGTCGACAGTAGATTACCTTGATCGTCTTGCCAGCTCTGTGTCATTTCTAACGCTGAAGCAGGAAGCCATTCACCTTTAAATTCGCTCGGAATCGGTTTGACCGTGATTGGCATGCGTTCCGCTTTGGTGTTGATAGGCATTATTTTGGTTGAGCCCGTCAAGCTGTCGCCATAAATATAAGAACCGGTCAGTTTAGGACCTATCAAGGTATAAGTGCCTGATTGATTGGCCGTTAAGCGAAACGACTGCTCTATGACCGCTACTTCTAACCCATTTAAGATCTTCTGTCTTTGTTGTAAGCCACCCAGTGCCTCAAGCTTCATGCCTTTAATCTGCGGAGGTACTATTTGCGGGTTATCTAGGCGTCGAGTGTCCGCTTTAATTAGAAGTTGTATACGTAATGTTGCAGATTGCTGAGGGTAGAGCGTACTGTTGTCGACCGTAATATTGAAGCTAAATAGATCATCAAGATTGGGGTCTGTTTGGCTCGCGTTGACACGCAGTTTGATCGGCTCCGTTCTCATACCATCAGCGGAAAAACTTGGAATAGTCAGAACACCTTCTTTCATTGGTGCAATTGAGATACTCCACTCGGTACGCACTGATTTTCTTCCGTTAATGTTATTGCTAGAGCGGCCATAACGAGGTTGACCTAAGAAGAAGTCTTTCTCTAGAACATTGAAGTCGATTGAGTCTGAGCTGAGCTCAGTATCTGAAATGATTCTGAGGTTAATCACTTCATTCTTGGCTACTTGTGTTTTATTCACACTAGCTTGAAGTGTCTGTGCCATCACCGAGAAACTGGATATTAGGCTGGCCACAAAAATAAAGACCAGTTTTACGCCTTTGTTCATCACAGGCTTACCACTCCTTTTGAGATTGTTGTGGAGGTTGTTTTTGTTGCGCTTGAAGTTGCATTTGCGCACGGATCAAAAAGCTTGGGTCGCGAGCACTTTCTACTGCTTCTAGTCGACGAAACTCAGGATCATCCTGATGCATTTTTTCGGGATGCGCTTTAGCCTGTATTGGTTCACCTTGATCCTTCACTTGCTTGTCATCTCGTTGCGGTTGATGTTGTTCCGTTTTTTGTTTTTCTTTTTTATTTTCAGAATCTTGCTGATTTTGTGACTGTTGTCCTTGCGCTTCTTTCCCTTCGTTTTGAGACTTTTGTTGCTGTTGCTGTTGCTGTTGCTGTTGCTGTTGCTGTTGCTGTTGCTGTTGCTGTTGCTGTTGCTGTTGCTGTTGCTGTTG
>NZ_JAWOWF010000025.1:0-7987 GCF_033340295.1 Vibrio sp. 1401 | reverse complement strand
CTGTTTTAGCTTTTCTTCTACAACCGATAGGTTTTTCTTCGCGGCTTCAAAGTTAGGCTTATCCTCTAGCAGTTTTTTATACAAATCAGCCGCATCTTCTAATTGACCATTTTGAGCGAGCGAGTTGGCGAGGTTATAGCGGCCGTTAAGGGAGGCATCATGAGAAAATGCTTCGATAGCGGCTTCGTAGTCACCTTTTTGATAACTGGCGGCTCCTTTCCAGCTTGGGTTTGTAAATAGGTTTTGCGCCTGTTCATACTCACCTTGCTTGTAGAGTTCCGCTCCTTGTTGGTCGGCATTTAAGAACGGATTAGCTTCTGCATGCGGTGTCCACGTTACTGGGACTACAGTCGCAACTACCATCCAAATCAGGCCGCGTCGAAACAGTAAAGCCGCAGGAAGAAGTAACAACGGCAGTAACCAAAAGCCACTGTTGAGACGAGAATCAGTTTTAACTTCTTCGCTTTGGGTCGCAGAAAGCTGGCTACCAATGTTATTGGTAAAGGCCGCGATGTTTTCAACGTCACGGTTGGTGTGTTGAATAGGAACAAATAGACCGCCAGTTTTATTCGCTAGCGTCTGTAGATTTTTCAGGTTTGTTTTCGCTACGACGGTTGTGCCTTGTGCCGTTTTTAGCAGAGAGCCATCGGGCAGCGCGATAGGCGCACCGTTAGGAGTCCCGACGGCAAGAACAGAAATGCGAAACTTTGTACCTTGGACTAAATCTAACGCGCGAGACAGCTCTGACGTATCAAGATCATCCGCTAACACGATGATATCGCCTTGTTGCGTGCCGGCTTGAGAAAACTGGTTGATCGCCAGTTCAATCGCGGCAGGCAGGTTTGCTCCTTGAAAAGGCATCAGCTCTGGTGACAAATTTTCGATAATGCCCGCAAGCGTACTGGAATCAGTTGTCAGTGGACTTAAGTTATAGGCATCGCCAGCGTAAGCAATAAGTCCAGTGGCTCCCTCTTTCCATTTAGGCAGCAAATCGAGCGCCTTATAACGTGTTTGTGCTAGCCGATTGGGCTTGATGTCTGTAGCAAACATAGAGCGAGACATATCAAGCACCAAGATACGGTTTTGGTTTAACTCAAAGCTTGGTCGAGCATTGGACTGCCAGCTTGGCCCCGCTAATGAAATGCAATTTATTGCCCAAGCTAAACCCCATAGAGTGAAGTAATGCTTAGACTGCGTGTTTTGTCCGAGCATCCGCGATAGGTGAGGGGCAATCAGTGTGGACTTTTGGGCTCTAAATTTGTGATTAAGCAAGAGTGCTATAGGGATCACGATGAGCCCCAAAAGCCAATAAGGATTGAGGAAAATAAACTCAGCCATGTTTTCTCCTTAATAGGAATAACAATACCGATAATACAAATGCAGCGCTTAATGGATATGGAAACCATTCAGACTGTGGGCGCCAAGTTTGTGTGTCGCTAGATACGGGTTCTAGCTGGTTGATGGTGTCATAAATCTTTTCGAGCTCTTCTGTATCTCGCGCTCGAAAATATTGTCCACCTGTCACCTCTGCCACTTTAGTCAGTGTTTGTTCATCTAAGTCGGCTGCGGTGTTGACTTTGCGAGTCATGAAAAACTCTTTCACCATCATTTCACCAGCGCCCACGCCCACGGTGTAAATAGTGGCGTTGTATTTTTTCGCAATTTTCGCTGCTTCTAGCGGCTCGAGCACCCCTGCAGTATTGCTGCCGTCACTGAGCAAAATCATGACTCGTTGGGGAGCATCACTGTCTACAAAGGTTTTTGTGCCTAAACCAATACCATCACCAATGGCGGTTCGTTGACCAACCAAACCGATGACGGTTTGATTAATCTGTTGCATGACGCTTTTTCGGTCTGCAGTGAGTGGTGTTTGCAAATAAGCATGGTCGCCAAACAAAACAACTCCGAGACGGTCACCTTTTCTCTTTGCTACGAAATCAGACAGAACTTTTTTGACTGCTGTGAGGCGATCGATATATTCGCCGTTGAGTTCCATGTCTTCCTGCTGCATCGAACCGGACAGATCGACGACTAACATCAAGTCCCGATATTTGGGTTGGAATTCAACGGGATCACCAAACCAAACTGGACGCGCACAAGCGACGACAAGAAGGCCCCAGATCGCGATTGAAAGTGCTTTTTGCAGCGCTTGCTTAGGCTTGCTGCGATTCTCATTGGTTGGTAAGTACGCCAATTTGATCTCGGCTTGTTGAGATTCTTGTGGCAGGAACTTGTATACCAGCCAGGGGATGGGCAACAAAAACAGTGCCCACCACCAGACAAATTCAATGTTTAGCCATTGGGCAAGATCGGTTATGAGTGTTTGCTCAGTCACGGTTATTTGCCTTTTTCTTTGGTGGTAAAGCGTAGGTTATCCAAAAGACACAATCGTCTACCAAGCTTTGATGCTGCCCTTGGGAAGAATTCTGATACAACGCTTCTTGCCACTGATGTTGTTTGTCTACGAATCGACTTTCTTTGGTATGGCTATCGAGAAATTCATACCAAGCGATTCCGGTTAATGGTGCGATCTTTTCACGCGGAAAGTAACTCAATGCTGCCTGGCGCAATATTTCCAGAGCAGAAGAGGGGGTATGAGGCGCGGTAGGTTGAGTTAAAAGTGTTAATGCTGTCTTTTTTGCGCGTAAGTGTTTTTTACGCCATCTCACATAAAGACAAATGCCGAAAACGAAGAGCAAGGTGGCTGCAAGCACCACCCACCATCCCCAAGCGAGCGGAAACCAATCCGGTGCGTTTGGCAAAATCAAAGGTTCAAGGTCTAGGCTTTGGTTGTTTGTTGTCATTATTATTACTGCTTAATAAATACTGCTTGTCAGTTTGTTAGCTTAATTGTGAAATTAAGGGCCAGCCACTTGATAGCGTGTTAAATGGAATTGCTATCGAATGGCACTGCTGCTTAATGGTTTCTTGATGTTGGGTAAAGTGGTTTTCGAGTTCTCTTCGTTGTCCTTTAGAGCCAAAGTTAAACCATTGACTATGCAGCCCATCCGAAGCTTTCACTTGACCTCTAAAGTCTGTTTCGCCTCTTTCTAACGGATCATAAAATTGAACAGCCCTTACGCTATTGTGTTGTTTGAGTCGACGTAGTTGTGCCAGTTCCGTTGGTATTACGTGGGCAAAATCACTGAGCATAATCAATTCGCTACCTTTTGGGGTGAGCGTATGAAGTGTCTCCAATACTTGTGCATACGGCAGTGTACGAGTGTCGTTGCTTGCAGTACGAGTTACTTGCGCATTATGTATGTCGACTATGGCGTTAAGAATCCGCAGCCCTTGTCTTTGTAAAGAAGAGGGGCGAAATTCAAGACATTGATGTCCGTCATCAATCACTGCGCCGATGCGATCTTTTTTAGCTAGAGTTAGCCAAATTAGAACACTGGCAAAGTGGGCCAATTGAACGGATTTGAGTACATACTTAGATCCAAAATGTAGACTAGAACTTAGATCAAGATAAAGAATGACCGCTTGCTCTTTATCTTCTGCAAACAACTTCGTATGTGCTTTACCGGTCCTAGCGGTGACTCGCCAATCAATGCTGCGAATATCGTCGCCAGGTTGATATTGGCGCACCTCCATAAAATCCATACCTCGCCCTTTTTGGCGACTGGTATGGTTACCACTCATCTGCGACCAGAGACTCTGTGCTGGTGGTAACCAACGTACAGATTGAGTGCGATATTGGAGCAGCTCTTCAAGGGTTAATGTTACCCCATTCGCATGAGGTGGTAATGAATGTGTAGCGGACATATCACTCACCTGTTTATGCACTGCCAACAAGGTTTAGCAGTTTATCGATGACCTGGTTTGCCGTAATGCCTTCCGCTTGAGCGTGGTAACTCAACAATAAACGGTGGCGCAGTACCGGATAAGCCATGGTTTGAACATCTTCCGGAGAGACAAAATCACGACCAGCAAGCCAAGCGTGCGCACGTGCACAGCGATCAAGAGCGATGGTGGCACGCGGACTCACACCCATTGACAACCACTTGTCCAACTCAGTGTCATATTCGTTGGCTTGACGTGTCGCCATAACTAAACGGACGATGTACTGCTCTATCGTTTCCGCCATATGAATATCCAACACTTCTTTACGTGCGGTGAATACATCTTGTTGGCTTAACATTGGGCGTTCAACCTTTGCTTCGCCTTTTGCTTCTCCGCGGTTAATACGCAAGATAGATAGCTCATGCTCCGCATCTGGGTATTCCACTTCTAAATGCAATAAAAAGCGGTCTAGCTGCGCTTCAGGAAGGGGGTAGGTCCCTTCTTGCTCTATCGGGTTTTGAGTTGCCATAACCAAAAACAACTCTGGCAGCGGGTAGGTATGACGACCTGCTGTGACTTGTTTCTCTGCCATTGCTTCAAGCATTGCCGCTTGTACTTTGGCCGGTGCACGGTTTATCTCATCCGCAAGAATAAGCGAGTTGAAGATAGGACCTGACTGGAAAGTGAATTCTCCGGTTTCTGGACGGAAGATATCGGTGCCGGTTAAATCGGCTGGCAGCAAGTCAGGGGTGAACTGAATTCGGTGGAAGTCACCTTCAACACAGTCTGAGAGTGATTTTACTGCACGGGTTTTTGCTAACCCAGGAGGGCCTTCAACTAAAATATGCCCATCCGCAAGAAGCGCAACAAGCAGTTGCTTTACCAGATCTTGCTGTCCGATGATCTGCGACTCTAAGTATTGCTGAAGAGTTTCGAAGTTAGATTTATGCATGCTTTGGACTCTCGGTATCCATGTGATTTTCGTGTTGAGTATTGGTCATTTTCCATGTGAAAAAAGTTCCAATGCTCTATTGCAATTTATCTTTTCAATATTGGGACGCTACAGAGAATTACAAGTACGTGCTATCTCTGAAAGTGCTTATTTGACAGTGTGTTACATTTATTTTTCATAATATAATGAGAAATGCCTCTAGTTTTGTACATATGAGCCGATAAAGATTCCGTGGTGTGCGTGTCATGAGATATGCACCTGATTCCCCTTGTGGGGCCAATAACAAGTGATTCTTTTAAAAGGTCCGAATATGTTGAAACTTCATTCCTTGAGCATCAAACAGAAGGTTGTACTTGGCATTACGTTTGCTGTTCTAGCATCAACAATCATTGTTGGTGTTATGGCTCAGCGTCATGCGAGAGATGTATTGAGCCATCGTCTTATTGACATCGAGCTACCTGCGATGTTGCAGCAAATCAATACCGAAATTGACCGCGAAGTTGTCGAAATGCAACAAGCGGCAAAACAGCTGGCTACAAACGAATTTATTGTTGAAGCCCTATCTAATACAGACCGTGATCCGTCAGTAGAAGTTCAGTTGGTTCAGCAGCTCAATAACGTTAAATCACAGTATGGTCTTAATGATGCGTCGGTAGCGAATCGTCAAACGGCATATTACTGGAATCAAAACGGATTCTTACGTCAACTTAACCGAACGCAAGATGCTTGGTTCTTTGGATTTACGTCGTCTGGTCAAGAAACGTCCGTGAGTGTGTTCCAAGAGGCAAATGGCGAAGTGAAAATGTTTGCCAATTTCCAAGATCTTAATGGTACATCAATGTCAGGTCTCTCTAAATCTATGGGGGACATGGTTGCTTTGCTCAATGGGTTTAAAATTGAAGATACGGGTTACGTGTTCCTCACTAATGAACAAGGCCAGATTCAAATACACCGCCAACAAGGTAAGAACCAAACTTCTATCACTAAACTATTTGGTAGTGACGCAAGTGCGCTGTTGAACAAAAATAGCTTCAACCTAATTAATGTGGAGTTTGAAGGGCAGGATACTTTTGTTTCTAGTTTGTATGTTCCTTCAATGAACTGGTTTGTTATTGGCGTGGTTCCCGTTGATGAAGTATTCGCAGACCTGAATGCGACAGCTAAAAAAATGCTGTTTACGACCATCATTGTTGCCGTTGTATTCATCCTCATGGGCGTATGGTTAGCAAACAGCATTACGAAACCAATCCGGCTGATTGCCGATCGTTTTACCGACCTTGGGCAAGGTGAAGGCGATTTGGCGCAGCGTATTGAAATTAAGGGTAATGATGAAATTGCTCAGCTTTCAAAAGGCTTTAATGGATTTATTGAGAAGATTCATGCCACGATGAAAGAGGTTGCTTTAACCAGTGGCTCATTAAGTCAAGCGGCAGAAAGTGTGTCAACGAAAGCAACATCCACACACGACAACAGCCAAGAGCAGCGTGATCAAACCATTCAAGTAGTTGCAGCTATCAACCAAATGGGGGCGACCATCAGTGAAATTGCATCGAACGCTGCTACCGCTGCTGATACGGCAAATCAGGCTTCAGATAACACTCAAACTGGTCGAGAAGTTGTGATGAAAGCAAAAGAGGTGATCAGCCGCCTAGCCGATGATGTTGAAACAACCAATATTGTTGTTACGCAGTTGGCATCGACAACCAAAGATATTGGCTCGATTCTGGGTGTAATTCGTGACATCTCTGAGCAAACGAATTTACTTGCGCTAAACGCTGCAATTGAAGCTGCTCGTGCTGGTGAGCAGGGCCGTGGTTTTGCGGTTGTTGCTGATGAGGTAAGAAACCTAGCTTCACGCACGGCTGATTCTACAGAAGAGATTCAGCGCATGATCAATCAGCTTCAAAGTGACGCACAAGACGCGGTAAATGCTATGGAAGCGGGCAAAGCGGTCACCATAGAAGGGGTTACTTCTACCGATGAAGCAGTCGAGGTATTAATCAGTATTTCTGAACGAATCACCGACATCTCTGATCGTAATACACAAGTTGCAACGGCGACGGAAGAGCAATCCACGGTGGTGCATACCATTAATCAAAATATCGAAGAAATCAACGCGATAAATGAAATGACAACCGCGACAGCAGAAGAGTTGGCGGATGCAAGTCGCGATCTTCAAGCGCTCTCTTCTCGTTTAGACAAGATGGTTGGTAGCTTCAAGTTATAGAGTTGGATAGAATAGGCGAAGTTTAAAAGTTCAATCATTAATTTTAGGTAAGTACTATGAATGACTTCGAAAAAGAACTAGAGCAAATTTCTCAAGAAACCGCTCAGGAGCCAGAAGTAAAACTGCCGTCGCTAGAAGAGCAAAAAGCGATCGTCGCTGAGCTGAAAAAGCTGGAAGCGGAAGGTAAGCTGACGCCAGAAGTGTTAGAACAACACTTTGGTAAGTTTAACCAAAAAAACGCAGTTCCAATCCACTAAGTTAGGTGGTGTTTTGCCTCTAACGTGCGTGATTAAATCACCTGCTCAAACACAAAAAGGGAGTTTATACTCCCTTTTTTAATGTCTGAAAAATGCTAATACCTCTCACATACTTGCCACTTAAAAATTATTGACACTTCAATGAGTTATTAATTAGTACTAGTGATTTTCATACTTGACAATACTACCGCTCTATCTAAATCTATTGCGTATTTCAATAGAAACGACCAAGGGAATGCGATCAGGATGGAGCAGCAAAAAAAAAGAAACGTTATTTTAATCACGGAGGGAAGTCTACAGTCATCTCTGTTGAAAGATGTATTGGAGACCAAACTCGGTATTAGTGTTGCTCTAATCACGCCAGATAATCTGATTCACGGAGTGTTACATGAATCTCTTGCATCAGCCATTATTGTTGATTGCAGCGTGATCACGGATGAAATTTTTCGCCGTTATGCGGAGTTTAAAGCGGCCAAGCAGAAAGACACGCTTGAAATCTTAATTAATTGTGAGCAATCCATATCGACAGAAGATCTCTTTGCTTGGCGTACTTTGGCCGGTATTTTCTATACCTCTGATGATATAAAAACGTTGCAAGTTGGTATTGGTAAGGTGCTTCAAGGAGATATGTGGTTCAGCCGTAAGTTTTCTCAGCAGTACATTACTTACCTTCGTCGACATTGCAAACGGCTTTGTTGCGTAATTCAGACGAGAAACCAAACCTCCTAAAGTTGACCGACTTTTATACAATATACTGAGTTTCAG
>NZ_JAWOWF010000024.1:0-74675 GCF_033340295.1 Vibrio sp. 1401 | reverse complement strand
AGGTCTGTCGCACTAACATTTGTAAACGATCACTGGATCACATTGTTTTAATTCTGAAATTGGCTGCGGAATGACGGGTAAACCACTATATTAAATTATAAATTGACTATAAAAGGAGATATTAAAAAGAGAGAGAAAAAGAAAAGATATTAATAGAAAGGACATTTCCTTTTTATTGAAGTTTTGCTCACTTCAGTATGGCCTCATTAGGATCAGATTAAATCAACGAATCACACTAGTAACTTACAGTCACGATAAATCAGAATGGTGCCCCTTTTGGATAGAGGCGATGTGCTGAATAATTGCCAAGTAATAACATTTGACTACTGTTGATGGTTATCGGTTAGTTTGCTCTTCTTTGCTAGCGAATAGATCTATCGACATCTGCGAAAACAATCCCCTAAAGCATAGATACTGCTTTGATTCACGACTCAACAGGGTTCAAAACTGACCTAAAACGAAAAAGCCCCAGCATTTCTGCCGGGGCTTTAGAATGTGGCGGGAGTGAGGAAATCGGACTTCCAACCTATCTTATTGAAATTAAATAAATTATAGCAAGTCGACTTTCACGAATATACACTCTGTCATACATGTTATTTTTGCTACAAAAATCACAAAAAATATTAAAAAATTTCATCATAAGGAACCCTACAGTTTTTTATCGCTTACTGTTCAACCTTAATGAATGTAACTTCAAATGGCTTGCATGCTCTGTGCTTCTGTAATCGATTCGTCAGGCTAAAAGCATCATTTACATCATACTGTTGGTAAATATCTAGGCCTCGATCTAGTGAAATTTTCCACCCAGTATCAGTGGTGATGTGCCTTGCATGTTGACTACCCGTTGTATCAAATGAATAAGCAAATTTAACGCCAACGGCAAATAGTGAAGCTTGAATCTTCTCAAAATATTCACGTTGTTGCTCGCCTTTGAACTCATCTTCAACAGTTATTAAGCTAACAACAATTTCGTCTTCTTCTTGTTTTTGCTTAACAACAGTTTCTAACAACTCCATCAAGTTCTTTGCTTGATAAAACAAACGAATATATGGGTCAGTGATGGTAATATGCTTAGCACCTTTCAGGTAAGGGCCTATCAAACCGTTATAACTAACACCTCGTTGATTCTCTGCAAACGTTAGGTGTTGCTCTTTAAGCTCTTTATCTCCAGCATCCTCTGAGCTTGGATTAGAACTTTCACTATTAGGCTGAACTGAAGAAACTTCTGGTTCGGGCATGCCAATGTCATCAACATCACCAACAGTTTTGTTGAAATAGTTAGGGTATTGCAACTCTTCTAAAGTTTGTACAGGAACTTCTTTACCAGCTTTGCCACTATAGGCAAAGTTAACATCAGCATAAGTACTATCGATCCTAAACAGCTGGTCTTTGACTCGCTGATCCGCACCAGCAGTTTTGGACACCGAGTTAAGTGAGTACAATCACTAACGAGGTGAAGCATGACAAGCAAGAAAAAACGTATTATCCATTCTCCTGAATTTAAAGCAGAAGCACTGAAGTTAGCAGATAAAGTGGGAGTCGCTGCGGCAGCGAGGCAACTCTCGTTACACGAATCTCAGATCTACGGTTGGCGTAAGGCCGCGAAGAAAGAC
Source organism: Vibrio sp. 1401 (assembly GCF_033340295.1). Classification (NCBI taxonomy): domain Bacteria; kingdom Pseudomonadati; phylum Pseudomonadota; class Gammaproteobacteria; order Vibrionales; family Vibrionaceae; genus Vibrio; species Vibrio sp. 1401. Next base: position 73,062 of record NZ_JAWOWF010000024.1, on the reverse strand, counting down.
ACTAGTACCAGTCAGCGGGAAAAAGATCTAGCCGCTGAAGTCGCCAAGCTTAAAAGGCAATTGGCTGAGCAAGCTGAAGAGCTAGATATAGTAAAAAAGGCCGCCACCTACTTCGTATATGGAATCCACGGGTTTTACAAGATAAAAATATGCAATGGATAAGATGCGGTCGTATATTCGGTTTCTTATTGAAGGAGCTACCTTCTAACCTTTGATGTGTACGCACCTACTGTCCTTGTCGCGAAAGAAGCTTTTAAAAGCATTGCGAAGTAGTCAGGGTCTCAGTAGGCTGGTCTAACCATTGAACATCATTATTTGTAATCTGTTAATTCATATAGCTAAATAGATAATGGCTTTGGCTGATAAGCCGTTTCATAGTGGAGCATTGCCCAAGCTGTCCTGACCGTCTTGTTTGCCAAAGCGATACAGGCTCTTTTGAACCCAACCCTATCGACCAACTTGATAAGCCATGCCTGCTTCTGGTTTTTTGGCGATTCGGGCAATCGGTAAATATATGCCATGGCACCAAGGTATAGCATTGAACGGAGATCTTTGACACCGCCAAATTTATCTATGCCCAGCATTGTTACTTTACCGCCTGAACTGTATTGTTTCGGTGTTAGCCCAACAAACGCTGAAGCTTGCCGTCCATTGGTAAATTGCGTTCCGTTACCTAAAGTAGCGTAGAGCATGGAAGCTGTTGTTTCACCGACACCTTCCAGTGCCATGAGTCTTTTGCAAGGTTCTATCTGACGAGTTGTCGAGTTCATGGATTTCTGGAGCTTGCTCAGTTCATCTTTCAGGTTAAGGTATTGCTGCCATAGCATCGACAAGGTTGTGACCAAGCTTGCTGGCAAAACATCACTTTCATAGAGTGTTGAAGTGACCAATTCAGCCAGCCCTTTAGTACCTTTGGCTTTGACGATACCGTACTCGTTAATAATGCCTCGGATGTGCAGCCCCAATGACACTATGGTTTTTGATAGAAACTGACGATTTGCTTCAAGAGACATCAAGGTTTGTTGCTCCATTGATTTGGGCTTGCTGTATTTTATTCCTATCTGGAGCGCCGCATTAGCGATGGCAAGAGCATCATTGGCATCAGTTTTATGGCCATCAACATATGCCTTTACCTTTTTCGGATTGATTATCCGTACTTCGTGTCCGAAAGACTCAGCGTATCTGCCCCAGTAGTGGCAACTAGCGCAGCCTTCTAGAGCAACAAGAGATGGCTTGGATTTAGCGAGTAACTCCTTAAGTTTCTGCCTGCTTACTGCTTTGTTACTGAGCAGTTCTCCTTGGCGGCTAATATGGCAAACCTGTAACACGTTTTTTGCTAAATCTATACCGATGACGTTCGTTCTTAGCATGATGACACCTCGTTTTCATGTTCCTGCCTATGCTTAAGTTTTGCAGAGAATGAGTGGATTCCATACATCGCGAAAAATCTAAAGTAGATTGCTACGAATTTATGCTCGAACACCTGCTGTGCTTCAATGTTGTCCGTATGGCTAAGGTGTTCGGGGTATCTCGAAGTGGGTTTTATTACTGGATTAAGCACCGCCACAAGGCTATCCAGCGCGAGGCAAGTCGCCAAGAGCTTGATATCAAGGTCAAGGAGGCGTTTGACAGCAGCAAAGGCCGAGATGGTGCGAGGCGCATTCAAAAAGAACTGGCTGAGAACGGTAATAGTCATAATGTTAAAACCATTGCAGCCAGCATGAAGCGTCAGGATTTGACTCCGAAAGCCGCACGCAAGTTTAAGTGTACAACAGACAGCAAGCATAAAATGCCTGTTGCTCCGAACCTGCTGGCTCAGGACTTCAACGCAGCGGCTCCGAATCAAAAGTGGGCGGGTGACATCACCTACGTTGCCACAAGCGAAGGTTGGCTGTACTTGGCGGTAATTATTGATCTTTACTCAAGACAAGTAGTCGGCTGGTCTATGGATACCAGAATGACTGCTACGCTGGTCTGCGATGCGCTATCAATGGCCTTGTTCCGTCGCGGATTCCCTGAGCAAGTTATCGTTCACAGTGATCGAGGTAGCCAGTATTGCTCAAAAGACTATCGAGACTGTTCGGCACCATCAATGCTGGACACAAGAAAAGCGACTTCCCATACCTGAAGTTATCCATGATTTGCAAAGTCACTAAAACGTTTTTGTCCAAAAACGAGTTCATCTGACCGACCACTTATCGCTCAAAGCGGTCCAATCATAAATTTGGCTCGTTAAATTTAGCTGTTGTTACTGTTACTGGTCACAACAGCTAGTCAGAAACACACACAATTCCTTCATCTATCTGGTCAATCACCTTAACGGCGTTCTTTAGCATGTTAGCTCTGTGAAATTTTCTGGAGCTGACAATGAGAACCCCTTTGTTACCTTGGTTCATCCTATGGGTGACCATCCCAATCATTATTCTCTTTCTATTCATCTTGCCCGCCCGTGCTAGTGATGGGCAATTCTATCAGCGTGGTCAGGAAGGCTGGTTTTGGTATCAGGTCATTCCTGAGCCAGCGGAGGCTGAAGAGCTTATTAAGCCGGAATCTGGTGCGGCAGAGTCGATTCAGAGCGAGCTAAAGCCCTTCAGTGCTGCCTGGTTTCGTGAGCACATGCAATCGTTTATGGACAAGGCAATAGATGAGCCGACGAGTGAGAATGTCAGAGCCTATCTTTATCTTCAGCGCGTCATGATGGATAAGGGCTCACTATTTGCTAATGTTAGTCAGCAGGTGGTCATGGGCGATCCTGTTTTGGATGAAATCAGTCGCAGACCCTTGGCGACCTATGCTGCCAATCGGATGGATCGAGAAGCTGGCGCTCAACGCGATGTAGCTTTAGGTGAAGTAGCAAAACGGGCTGGCTTGTTCTTCTTCTATCGTTCGGATTGCCCTTATTGCCATGCTCAAGCGCCTATCATCGAATCCATGGCTTTGAACTACGGTTTCGAGGTGTTTGCTATTGCTGTCGATGGCTTGCCTTTACCGGGTGGAGAGTTTCCCAATTTCAAAGTCGATTCAGGACAAGCTCAATCATTGTCCGTTACGACTGTCCCTGCCGTGTTCTTAGTTGATCCACCTAATGTCATCACTCCCATTGGCCAAGGTGCAATGAGCCTTGATGAGCTCAATAATCGAATTATTCTCGCAGCCCATCAAGCCGGTTGGATTGACGATCAAACTTACTATGCCACCAGACCTGTTCAACCCGGCGTGTCACTTGCGATGTCAGCCCAAGAGCTTAACGAAAAGATATTACAGGACCCTGAGTTCCTTGTTCGCTATCTGCGTGCACAAGGAGGGTTATAACGATGAAAAAAGTATTCCAAGTATCGCTAATCGCCTGTGCGATTGGTTTTTCATCTATGAGCCAAGCAAGCTTGCAACAGGAGATGAATCAGTTGTTTGGTTCAATGACCAACACCACTGCGCCTGGTGTATTCGAGAGTCAACGGCGTGGTGTGATATCTGGCGGAAGCGTTGTTGTTCGTAACAGGATCATGAACGAGAACCTCGTCTCTATGGTGCCTCCGTCATTCCAAGCCGGTTGTGGCGGCATTGATATGTTCGCTGGAAGTTTGTCATTTGTTAATGCAGATCAGTTTGTTCAATTACTTCGTTCTGTTGCTGCAAACGCCAAGGGATACGCATTCCAATTGGCGCTCAGTGCTATGTGTGAGAAATGTTCCCAGCACATGGAGACTCTGCAAAAGAAAATCCAGCAGTTGAACGAGTATTTTGGCAATTCCTGTCAAATGGCTCAGGGAGTCGTGAACGATACCCTGGCTGCTTTTGGTAAAAAGGGGCAAACAGAAGCCAGCATGTTGAGCTCACTTAAAGGGGCTGGAGACGTTTTTACCAGTTGGAGTGAATCCAATGGTAAGAACCCATATGAGAACGCTTCAAGTGTCGCGGCATCTGATGTGAACAAAACGATTAAAGGTAATTTGGTTTGGCGAGCATTGAAACGTCACTCGGCATCAAGCTGGTTTGCATCTGGGGATGACCGTTTTCTTGAAGCGGTTATGTCCGTGACGGGCTCGATCATCGTTGGTGATTTAGCGAATGCGGCTGATGGTCAAGGTAAAGCCCCAAAACTGACCAGACTGAATGGCAATAAAGTGACTATTGAGCATCTAATTCATGGCGGTAACGTCGCTATGTACCGATGTGACACAGTGACACAAGACGGCTGTCTAAATCCGACAATCAATAACGTGACCCTAACCGGGTTATCAACTCAGGTCGAAAATTTACTTCTTGGTACAGGTTCTAGTAACGGCATTATTTTTAAGTTTGCTCGAAATACTGGGGCAGCTAGCACCACCGAAAAGGCTTTTATGGCCTCGGCTCCCGCGAGCATTGGCGGCATGATTCGAACACTTTCTGCATTAAATGAAGGTGCCGCTAGGTCGTTTGCTTCACGAGCAGCACCATTTATTGCTGTTGAGATGGCCCGAGCATTGGTTGAAGACATGCTCAACGCAGCTAGAAGCACCTCTGGTGTCGAAGATCATGCCTATGCGAAGTTGTTAACCGAAGACCTTGAACGTGCACGTCGCCAAATCAATGAGGAGTACGCCGCGTTACAGCGAAGATACGGCTCAGAGCAAGAATTACTGGCGCATTTTAATCAGGTGATTCAGACCATTCGCAAACAGCGTTATTACACCGTTAAATCTACGGCGCTGGGGGAATAGATAATGTGGGAAATCTATTCCATCGGGGATTCGGCTTTTTTAGAGCAGGTCCTGAATGCTGTCGCGATGATCACTGGTACAGGCGACTTTACTTCAATGGTTCGGATTGGCTTGCTAATTGGGGTATTGATGGTCTCTGTTCAGGCCTTAATGCAAGGTGGTCGTGGGATTAACTTTCAACACGTTTTAGTCTCATGGCTAGTCTTTGCAACCATGTTTGGGCCCAGTACCCGAGTGAGCATTGAGGATGCGTACACGGGACAAGTTCGAGTGGTTGATAATGTGCCCATCGGTGTTGCTGCCGCAGGCAGTACGATTTCGACTGTTGGCTTTCAAATCACGCGATTGTTTGAAACGGCGTTCTCAACTCCCGCCATGACGGAATACGGCTTTGCATCCAGTTTACAGTCACTGATTAAAGTGAGAAAACAGGTGATGGATCGCTCTGGTTTGGGTGATGCAAATCGTGTCGCCGGTTCGGACATCGAGCAATCGTGGTTTAACTACATCAAAGAGTGCACCTTGATTGGTATCGACATTGGCCAAAAGAACCTCGATCAGGTGCTGAGTGATCCTAACCCGATGACTGCGATTAGGTTTGATTCGCGCATTTATGGCACTCGAATCATGCTCAGTGGTAGCAGTAGCGATCTGGACTGCACCGACGCCTACAGCCAACTGAAACTCATGACAGAATCAACCTTCATTCCAAGGCTTAAACAGGTTCTGTCAGCCTCATTGGGGACTTCGTCAGCAACGGACACTGATGACGTGATCCGAAATGCACTGAATAACCTTGGTTTGGCTTCAGTTAACACCCAAGAATACATGACCGCGTCGGTGCTTTTACCTATTTATGAGCAAAGCGTGACGGGCAAGTATATGGATGATCAAGCTTTCACCGCAGCCGTCATGGTTAACCAAGCGATTGAGCAGCGCAATACGCAATGGGCGGCGGAGCAGACCCTGTTCCAAAGTATCGTTCGTCCGATGATGACGTTTTTTGAGGGGTTCATTTACGCCATCACCCCTTTGATGGCCTTTGTGATAGCTCTTGGCCAAATCGGGATGCGAATGGCCGGGAAGTACTTGTTAATCCTGCTTTGGATTCAACTTTGGATGCCTGTCATGGCCATCATTAACCTGTATATTCATTTAACCGTTGCAGGGAAAATGTCGGCTCTTGATGCCTTTGCAGGTACAGAAGTGCCATCTTTTGCTGGGATGATGCAGATGGATTCAGTGCTGCAAACCTGGATAGCTACTGGCGGCATGTTGGCGTCGAGTGTTCCGGCGATTTCGCTCATGCTTGTGTATGGCTCAGCAATAACCGCTACCCACTTGGCTGGACGTCTTCAAAACGGTGATGCCATTGATGAAAAGATGGCAAGTCCAGATGTCGCGAAAAATGCCCCGGTGATGCAATCACAGTCAATGTTCCAAAATTCAGCCCTTACGGGTTCTGCAATGACCGGTGCGTCAAACTTACTAAGCAGTTTCTCTGTCGGAAACGCAGTGGGTTCAATGGTCGGCTCTGCAAAAGAATCCATGACTCAGGCAACCCAAGCCTTTAGTCGTCAGGTTGGGAATACCATGAGTCGAACTTTTGGTGAAAAGCTAAGTTACGACAACCTGTCTTCGGTTGGACGTCAGATCGGCTCATCTAACTCCGCATCTAGCGCCGTTGTTAATCAGGTTACTGATGACCTTCAAACACGGTATGGTTTCGGAGACGATAAAAAAGACGCTGTACGTGGCTTGGTATCGGGCGTGCTATCGGGAGGCCTAAGGGTCGGTGGCGATGGAACTATTACTAATCCCGGTGAGAAAGAAGTTGCTGACAAGGGTTTTCTTGGAAGGCTTCTTGGTACTGGCGGCAATGATTCTCCACAGGGCAACTTGCCAGGAGTCGATAAGCCAGACTCATCTCGTGTACCAAAACTATCAAGGGTACGAGCAGGCTTGGATTTAGGTGGTAACTTTAGTGGCCAAGTTGAGTCATCAGAGGGCAGTTCTCGGTCAACGACCGCAAATACGCTCACTGGGGAGATGCAAAGCTTGGCATCGAGTGATTCACGACGTGCTGAGTATCGCGATGCAATGGTTAAGGACCTTTCAGATTCAAGACGTTCTGGCGTTGAGATGTCCTTGTCTAACCAAGACTATCAGTCTCTTCAGAGTTCAGCACAAGACGTTGTCACGGCATCAAACCGCTTTAGTGAGCTTGATCAGGCCAGCTACAGTCTATCAGGACAAAGAAATACTGATGGTGCGACGTTAACCCGATTAGCGGCGGATAATCCTGAAGTCATGGATTATTTAGGTCGCTATATGAACCAGCATGTTGAAGCCGGTAACCGATTACGTGAAAACCTTCCGATGTATCAGCGCTTGCTACCTGATGATAATCAGGCGTATGTGGCCGCAGCTATGGAATCTTTGACCTATAGCAACTCTTCAACGCCCGCTGAACGCGACAATGATTATCAAGCAGCTATGACTGTTATGGCCATGGCTACCGGAGCCGATTTACGATCAATTCAGCCACGCTCTAATGAAGGCTTGTCATCAACTGCACCTACTTTTGGTGGCACTCAAAGCCAAGTGGAATCGGGTGTATTGGGCGGCTACGAGGATGCTGCAACTGTTCAAACTCAGTTCAACGCAGCTCAATCAGCTTACCAAACCAATCTGTCTGGTATAGATGGACGGTTGAATGCGCATCAGCAGCAAGCCCAGCAGGCCGTAGTTTCTGACACAAGTACCTATCAATCTGGACTAAACAGTGAAGCTGGGTCTCAGTGGCGAGCACGCATTATGGCTGATGATAGCGGAGTTTCTGGTGCTGAAATGTTCTTCAACAGCGCCAGTGCTATTGGTGATTTCAGTGGCAAGCATACTGATGCAGCACTGCATACCTTGAATCACTTTGGCGAAGACTATGAGAGTTACAAAGAACAAGCGCTTGAAGATCCTGGCTCACGAGGTTTCTTGCACAATGCAACGGTGGCCAGCAAATCAACCTGGGATGGCTTAAAAGCCGCCGTTGATGCCGGAACCTCTTTGGAAAACCCATTGACGGCGTTTAATGATGCATACAGTGGATCGAGTTCGCAGTATGCCTCCGAAGTAAACTGGGGCACTAAGTCTGAAGCCATGTTGGCGGGGGCATTCGGTGCGGCAGTTAACAATCGATATGGTGAGTTCTTAGAGCAGTATGCTGATGATTTTAAACAGGAAGCATACAGCGAAGGGCAGAGAATGGGATTGACCCCGATTCAAAGTCAAGTGTTCGCTCAAGCTTTCAATGAAGGTTTGGCGGGGCGCGTATTCAACTCTGAAGACTCATCGAGTTGGTCGCCTGAAATGCTTGGCCTAAGGGAGCAAATGCTAAATGAGTATCGTCAAAAGGATGAGAGTGGCGCTTACATCCCTGACAGTGTGTCTGAAGAAGATAAAGCATTTGTGGATAAGCAAATAGCGGTGATCTCAAATGCATCGCTTGCGGGAGATTATGCTCAGAACAACTTGATTGATATTAGGGCCTATAACCAGGCATCAGGAAGGAACTGAAAATAGAAGGTAGCCAGCTTGTGGTTGGCTGGCTATTTTTTTGGCTTTTTGGGATACCTTGGATAAAAGCCATCAAAAAACGAATGGAGCTTATACCAATACCATTTTTCTTCAATGCTCAAAGTTCTACCCGGATCTTTAACTTGGCTACTCAAGAATCTAATTCCAGTACAAATAGCTAAGAAAAAGAGTCCCAAACCAACAATTGTCCAACTCGCTTGCCAATATGCGATTGCTACAAGCATAGTGATTATGGCTATAAGTCCGATGGGATTACAGGTCGCTTTGAATCCCAAGTAGCTGAAAAAAACGACGGTGCAGAACAGAAATGGCAAAGCCGCTAACTTGGCAGATGCCGTTAATATTTCTGAGGGAAAAAAATGAGCCGCAGCCAAAGTCGCCAGAAAAAGCCCCAGTGAAATAACCCAGCAGCGTGCTGGTAAAGATTTAAGTAAGTTTGTCATCTTCTTAGTACTCTCAAAGTGCACGGACGGTGCACAATCAAATCATGAATCAGCATGTTAGTTCTCACAAAGTGCTCTAGTGGTTTGCTCGGCCATAATCTCGCACACAGGACATTTAAGCTGAATGCGCTGTTGTGATACCGTCAAATACAGACTGCCGCATCGACACCGGTGTAAGGATGCCAGCTGTGATCTTAAATCACGAGCTAGAACCCAACCTTCATTGATGGTCAGTTTTTTCCAGGGGATCTCAGCTGGAAGATCTGCTTCTTCTCTTGCAACCAAGTACGCATCGTAAGCCTTCATCAAAGCATCGATATTTAATTGCTTGTAGACATTATCACCACCAATATTGACATAAAGCGCCATCAGGAGGGAGCCTTCAACTAGGGCTCTTCTGCTTTTAACGATGGCATCAGATTCTGGCAATTGACCAGGACAAGGTGACTTACCAGTCACTTCTTTGTGCAGCCTTCTGATAATGTGGATTGGCAAACCTGTATCGAGCGCGATAATGGTCGTTCGAAATCCGTACTTAATAAGCAGCGAGGCTCGGGTAAACAGCTCACTTTTGGACAGGTTATCAATCATGCATCCCCCTTGTTGTTTAGGGTTGATAATAAATAAGCGATTCTTGGGATACCTGTGCCTTTGCTCTTCACCATCTCAATCAGTTGGCTTTGGTTACCCCTTGGTTGAAACAGCATGAATGATGAGGTCGCCACTCGTTGCAGGTCGTCAACACCGGCATTAATCAGTGCATCCACCACGTCGCGTGTAAGTCCAAAGCGCAAGACCGCCTCTTGCGGATCAATTCGCGCTAATTCTCGTGCTGCGTGTAGGTACGCCAAATTTAATTGATAGAAGTCTTGTTGATTGGTTGTCATTGACGGACCTCCAGTTCATGTAAAATATTGCGATAGATAGAAAGCACTCTTTGCCCATACCAGCGTGCACGCTCTTCGTTCCAACTGTGATAGCGGCCTATGCCAAGCTCTAAATCGTTTGGTGAAGACTTGATTGCTTCGGCCAAAATACTGGAGCCGACAGTAAGGTTGGTGATGGGGTCTAGCAGTTCTGCTGCTGAGCTCACTCGATGTCCATGCCAATGCAAATTGATTTGCATAAGGCCAATATCGAGCTGGTATTTTTCACTCTCTTGAAGTGCTTGGTTTAACAGTTGCTCCGCTTCTGTCTTAGATTTGGCGTAGGTTGCGTTTGAACCATTGCGAATTGCGTATGGCCATGGACTGGTCATGTTAAGACCTCGATGTGAGGCCGACTCAGCCAAGGCAACGGCGTAGAGCATGACTGGATCAATACCAACACTTTGTGCTGCTTTTTCCCACTGATAGCCCGGAAACGCATAGACTGAAGTGCTTGCGGACATGGCTATCACTAGGGCAATGGTTTTTGCTTTAATCGTTTTCATTTTTGTCCTCTAATTGATTTCCGAGAAGCGCCTGAATGGCTTTCGGGCTTATTCTTTTTAAAGGCACTGCGCTAAAGTCAGCGATGCCTCTCGTGTAAACTTGTGCCGCTTTTGACCAGTCACCCACGGCAACAGGCGCTTGCATATCAAATCCTTTTTGCTGGTTCTGATGGTCTGCAATACCCTGTAATAGCCTTGGGTATTCACCCACTTCGTCCCGCAGCAAGTAAGCCTGGTAGCGTGTTAAAAACTCTTTTTGCTTAAAGGGGGATTCCCTGTCATCAACTTTGCAGAGTTCAACCCATCCCCCCATGTCTGAAATCACGCGGTGGATAAGTGCATCGTCAAACATCACGGATGTCCAAGCGCCAACCTGACGAACAGCCTTGTCAACTTTGTTCCAAGCAACCATGGCTCTTGAACCCGAGTTGCCATCGATATGCTTGATGACGTCAGCGGGCTTTGGAAAAAATTGCCCAGTATCCGGTGATTGAATATGCCGAGTCAGACCGATTCGCACTTCTTCAATGCTATAAGCACGAAGGGCTTCAAATGCGATGGATAGCAATTGTGGTGATACGCTTTTGCCATACATGGCCCAAGCTGCTCCCCAAACTTCAGCAAACTCGCGTTTATCAACCTCCTGCACTTGAACGAACCTCCCGAATACCTGGTCCGGCCCAGCTTTCAGCGATGCGACGATTGCTTTCTTCAATATTCAATTGGTGATTGCTGCCCTTTAGGCTCGTCGATGATTGCTGTACTTCATCAATGCGAACGTACTCGTCTTCCCATTGCCGGTTTAAAAGCCAGTTATGTGGCATAGGGGTCTTCGTCCGATCTTGATACTGCAATCGGTTGTCACGTTGCTCTTTCCAGCGTGTTAGCACTTCCAAGGCGAGTTCATGGTCTTCATTGAGGCCCATGCGTAGCCATTCTTCTTTGGCTTTCGCTTTTTTTTCTTTGCGTATTTGTACATCCCAGAAGTCTTCAAACTGTATGTGGTCAACAGTTTTAACTGTTGGTTTATTGCTTCTCTCAGAGTCATCCGACCGTTGAGAGTCCCTTACCGGGTTGCCATCAGGCATAAACAATGATGAAAATTCTTCTGGAAGCCGAGCTTGGAAAGCGGCAAGTGACTTCAAAAGCGATGCCATACCAACGAAGTCGGCAGGTACATCTTTAAGTAACCGAAAGGCTGCCTTACCTTGGTTTGGGTTTTCGATTGGATTGTGCTTCAGAAAGCTCCGAATCAAAGTCCAACCGGATTCCTCGCAACGAATCAGGAACTTATCTTGTTCTAACTCACTTAAAGCCTTAGCAACTTGTTGCTCATCCCAGTTCAAGTCAGAAGCAACGTAACCAATCGGCAATCGAAAGCAGCCAAGCAAATTACAGTGTGGGCATGTAAGCAAATACAGTCCTAGCAACTTCGCTGAGTCACTCCAGGACAAAACGTTTTGCTTTAGCCAAAAGCGGGTATAGACCTTGCCATAATCACGCATGGAGGTACTCGCTTCTGTGTTTACGTAAAATGCTGACCATTACTTGCCCTTAATCCTACTGGTTACTGGCTTTCAGCTCGCTTGGGCATTCGGGATAGATGTCCGGCCTTAACTGAGATCGGGTTACCTGTCCTTGCGTAGCTTGTTCGATGGGTAAAACGAATTCAGCGGGAACACGCCCTGATTTATTCAACCAAAACCAGACGTTTTGCTGCTTTGAGTTGATGGCTCGTGCTAATGCTGATTGCCCGCCGACCAAGTCAATGGCACGGCGGAGATGTTTTTGTGTCGTGTTGAACACTTCCATACCGTCTCCTGTTACAATAAAAACTGTTACAAGAATGAATGTTACAGTTTAAACTGTAGATAAGTCAACAGTTAAAATTGTTGAAAGGCTACAGTTTTATTTGTAGAATACGGGCTTATGAAAACTTTATCCGAACGACTAAACCATGCCTTGCAGCTTACTGGGGTGACTCAGTCTGAGTTGGCTCGTCGCATTGGTATCAAACAGCAGTCGATCAGCCAGATTTGCTCTGGTAAATCGGCTAGGTCTCGTTACACCATGCAGATCGCGGAGGCGCTTCGCGTGAATGCTCATTGGCTCGCCACAGGTGATGGCGAGATTGGCTTGGGGGTCGGTAATGTAGAAGTCGGGCCTGATATTAAGGGAAGAATTCCTCTCATTAACTGGGTTCAGGCTGGGGATTGGACTGAAATGGCGGAGGGATTTGCCTTTGAAGATGCAGAGGAGTGGCGTGAAGTCACAGGGAAAGCACATGAAGGTTGTTTCGCGCTTCGTGTAAAAGGCGACAGTATGGAAAATCCAAGCGGCAAAAAATCAATACCAGAAGGTGCTGTTATAGTTGTTGATCCTGATGCTCCTTACTCATCTGGTTCATTGGTTGTAGCGCGGCTTGATGATTCAAGAGAAGCAACCTTTAAGCAGTTGGTCATTGATGGTGAACAGAAGTACCTAAAACCTTTGAACCCGCAATACCCTGCAATACCGATCAACGGCAACTGCACCATCATTGGTGTAGTACGACAAGCTATCATCGATTTTTGGTAGCGAAGGAATTTGTGGTTTAGCCACAGTTGTTCATGAGCTGAAGAAGCAACGATTGCAAACAGCTACAACTGAGCATTGGCGCACGCTGAGAGTAAATGGTAACCGATCAGATAACCATTGATTGTTTATAAAGTCAAGATCAGCGAAAATAGCGGCCAATTACGATTAACATGACGGATTTGACAAGCGAAGAACTGAAAAGAGAGTACTTCCAAAAGTGTGTACAAATCCGTGTACAAACTAAAAGAATTTATACATGGCAAACCAAGATTTTCTTAATAAAATCAATAAGCGAAGGACCTTTGCTATCATCTCGCACCCGGATGCGGGTAAAACCACCATTACTGAAAAAGTCCTTTTATTCGGAAACGCGATCCAAAAAGCAGGTACGGTTAAAGGTCGTGGTAACGCACAGCACGCAAAATCAGACTGGATGGAAATGGAAAAAGAACGTGGTATCTCGGTAACCACTTCTGTAATGCAGTTCCCTTACAATGACTGTCTGGTAAACCTACTTGATACGCCTGGACACGAAGACTTCTCGGAAGATACATACCGTACGTTAACGGCAGTAGACTCGTGTTTGATGGTTATCGATGCGGCGAAAGGTGTCGAGGATCGTACACGTAAGCTGATGGAAGTAACGCGTCTGCGTGACACGCCAATCGTAACCTTCATGAACAAACTTGACCGTGACGTTCGTGATCCAATGGAAGTATTGGACGAGGTAGAAAACGAGTTGGGCATGATGTGTGCGCCAATTACATGGCCAATCGGCTGTGGTAAAGAATTTAAAGGTGTGTACCACATTCACCGTGATGAAACGATTTTATACGAATCAGGTCACGGTCATGAGATTCAAGAAGTTCGAATCATCAAAGGTCTCGATAACCCAGAGCTTGATGAAAAAGTTGGTGCAGGCCTTGCGGAAAGTGTTCGAGAAGAGCTTGAGCTTGTTATGGGTGCTTGCCCTGAGTTTGATTTGGAAATGTTCCTAACAGGTGATCTTACGCCAGTTTACTTCGGTACTGCATTAGGTAACTTTGGTGTGGATCATATGCTAGACGGTCTAACTGAATGGGCTCCAGCGCCGAAAACTCGTCAAGCGGTTGAACGTGAAGTTGAAGCGACTGAAGAGAAGTTCTCTGGTTTCGTATTTAAGATCCAAGCGAACATGGACCCAAAACACCGCGACCGTATCGCATTCATGCGTATTGTATCTGGCACTTACACGCAAGGTATGAAGATGAACCACGTTCGTCTTGGCAAGCAAGTGAGTATCTCTGATGCAGTAACCTTTATGGCTGGTGACCGTGCACGTGCAGAACACGCTTACGCCGGAGACATCATTGGTCTACACAACCACGGCACTATTCAGATTGGTGATACCTTTACGCAAGGTGAATCACTGAAGTTCTCTGGTATTCCGAACTTCGCTCCGGAACTATTCCGTCGTATTCGCCTGAAAGATCCACTAAAGCAGAAGCAGCTTCTCAAAGGTTTGGTTCAGCTATCAGAAGAAGGTGCGGTACAGGTATTCCGTCCTCTACAGAACAACGATCTGATCGTTGGTGCCGTTGGTGTACTTCAGTTTGATGTTGTTGTGGCTCGTTTGAAGTCTGAGTATAACGTTGAAGCGATTTATGAAGGCATTAACGTTGCAACTGCGCGTTGGGTTGAGTGTGGTGATGCGAAGAAACTGGATGAGTTCCAACGCAAGAATCAAGCGAACTTAGCATTGGATGGGGGTGATAACCTAACGTATATCGCTCCAACAATGGTTAACTTAAACTTAGCGAAAGAGCGTTTCCCTGACGTTGATTTCCGTGCGACGCGCGAGCACTAATTTGTGCGGTTAGGGTAAGCCTTAACGCAAACTAGATTTTAAAACGCCCTTGGCTATAAACTTAGCCAAGGGCGTTTTTATATAAGGATAAGATATGAACTGGTTTAAACGTGGGCTAAAGCGTTACGACAATTGGTGTAAAGAAATGGGGTTAACCCCCGACCAGAAACGCAGTTGCGTCCCATATCGAAAAGACCCTGCCCATCAAACTAAAGAGAAGAGTGAAGCCCAACCATCCTCTGATTTTCTGCCCGCAGATACAGATAAAAAGCGTCAAGATGAAGCTCTTTGATACGCACTGCCACTTTGATTTTGATGTGTTTCAAGATGACTTTGCGCATCAACTTGAGCTTGCTCAAACGCAAGGCGTCGCAAGAATTTTGATTCCTTCCGTCGGTCCGCAAAATTGGGCTCGTATTCAAACTTTGGCAGAGCAACATGCCAATTTGTATTATGCTCTCGGCTTTCATCCGTATTTTCTTGAAGATAACGTTGAGCAGCACCTTACAGAGCTAGAAGGCTATCTAAATCAAAAAGGGCAGCAGTGCGTGGCAATAGGAGAGTGTGGTTTAGATTTTGCCATTGATGTTGATCCACAGTTGCAAGAAAAGATACTTGAAGTTCAATTTGAGCTGGCTAGACGCTTCGAACTCCCAGTTATTTTACATAGCCGAAAAGCGCACAATCGCCTCATTCAAATGGTGAAAGCGGCGAATCTCCCTAGAGGTGGTGTGCTACACGCTTTTTCTGGGAGTTATCAGCAAGCCATGGAGTGGGTCAAATTAGGTTTTTTTATCGGTGTAGGAGGAACGATTACCTACCCAAGAGCCAAGAAAACACGCGACGCAATTCAAAAATTACCACTCGAAAACCTAGTAATCGAAACAGACGCACCAGATATGCCTATACTTGGATATCAAGGGGAGTCAAATCACCCAGCCAAACTCATTCACGTCTTTAATGAGCTCGTAGAGTTGCATAACGGCCGAAAGCAATCGATTGCCTCTCAACTGTGGAAAAATAGCAATTTTGCTTTCTCGATATGTGAATAAAATCTAAAGATGTGGTTTGAAATCGAAAACGTTTTCCTGCTTATTGTGAATTAACTCACAAAGCTGGTTGAATCAATCATGAATCTTATAGGAAAGTGTGAGGCTGGCATTACTTTAATTGATTCTGCATGAGTATAATTGCCCCCGCTTTATAGCTCCATTTTGTAACACGCCAATAAATAACTTATAAGGAAGTCATAAACTATGAGCCTGTTTATGAGCCTAATCGGTATGGTAGTGCTTCTTGCGATTGCAGTGGCATTTTCTAACAACCGAAAAGCTATCAACTTTAGAACTGTGGGTGGCGCATTCGCTATCCAATTCGCATTAGGTGCATTTGTTCTGTATGTACCTTGGGGCCGTGATCTACTAAACGGTTTCTCTTCAGGTGTTTCTAACGTTATCAACTACGGTAACGATGGTTCATCATTCCTGTTCGGTGGTCTTGTTTCTGACAAGATGTTCGAAGTATTCGGCGGCGGCGGTTTCATCTTCGCATTCCGTGTTCTTCCTACACTGATCTTCTTCTCTGCACTGATTTCAGTTCTTTACTACATTGGCGTTATGCAATGGGTTATCAAGATTCTTGGTGGCGCACTACAAAAAGCGCTAGGCACTTCTCGTGCGGAATCAATGTCAGCTGCAGCTAACATTTTCGTAGGTCAAACTGAGGCACCTCTAGTTGTTCGCCCATTCGTTCCAAAAATGACTCAATCAGAGCTATTCGCGGTAATGTGTGGTGGTCTAGCTTCTGTTGCTGGTGGTGTACTAGCAGGTTACGCATCTATGGGTGTTCCACTAGAGTACCTAGTTGCGGCATCATTCATGGCAGCACCAGGTGGTCTACTGTTCGCTAAAATCCTTCACCCAGAGACTGACCAGCCTCACGAAAGTATCGAAGAAGCGATGGACGGCGGTGACGACAAACCAGTTAACGTAATCGACGCAGCTGCGGGCGGTGCGGCTTCTGGTCTACAACTTGCGCTTAACGTAGGTGCAATGCTAATCGCATTCGTTGGTCTAATCGCGCTAATCAACGGTATGCTAGGTGGCATCGGTGGTTGGTTCGG
Organism: Vibrio sp. 1401; assembly: GCF_033340295.1. Taxonomy (NCBI): domain Bacteria; kingdom Pseudomonadati; phylum Pseudomonadota; class Gammaproteobacteria; order Vibrionales; family Vibrionaceae; genus Vibrio; species Vibrio sp. 1401. The sequence continues at coordinate 56,345 of NZ_JAWOWF010000024.1, read as the reverse complement.
CATGCCAGAACTAACACTAGAGCTAATCCTAGGTTACGCGTTCTCTCCACTAGCATTCCTAATCGGTGTTCCATGGGCAGAAGCTGTAACAGCTGGTTCATTCATCGGTCAGAAAATCGTAGTGAACGAATTCGTTGCTTACTTGAACTTCACACCATATCTAGGTGAAAACGCTCAAGTAATCGCGGCAACTGGTGAAGTAATGTCTGAGAAGACAACAGCTATCATCTCATTCGCACTATGTGGTTTCGCGAACCTTTCTTCTATCGCGATTCTACTTGGTGGTCTAGGTAGCCTTGCACCAAACCGTCGTAGTGACATCGCTCGCATGGGTGTTAAAGCAGTTCTTGCAGGTACGTTGTCTAACCTTATGGCAGCGACAATTGCAGGCTTCTGCTTAAGCCTTGCAGCACTATAATTAGAATCGGTTCTTAATATATAGACGCCGTTTTACATCATGCCCTGTAGCAAGAGATTGCTGCGGGGCATTTTTCGTTTTTCGGGCTCCAAAATTTCATCGGGTGTTTGCCTTAGTCGAGGTATTACGCAGTCAATGGAATAGGGGCTAGGAAATTTTGAGATACAAACCGTTTGCGCTCTATTTGGTGCTACAGTTTTGCGGTGAAACTCTATAATGTATTAATCACAGGATAGTGGTTAAGCTTGATTCTTAATCACGTAATGAATATTACATAATCGATGGGCAAATGAATTGCCCTGCAATATCAGATCTAATAGGCGTTTTGCTTTGTGATGTGATATTAAAGACACCGCAATCATAGATTGTTGTGCCATAGGCCAAACTGGTACTGTGCGGTGACAAGGATAGCAATTGGCATATGATAAATTTTCGCTGTATATGCCGAGTCTTCAGGGAACCAAGTCCGTTCATTAATAGACTGTTTAGCCATTTACTCACATTGTCTCGACTTGTTGATTATAGTTAAAGACGTGATGTAAGGCTGAGTAGTGAATTTTTTGAATATTGATCGGAGATAGAAATGAGCGATTTAAAAGCAGCAGCGCTACGTGCACTTAAACTTATGGACCTAACTACGTTGAATGACGATGACACTGATGCAAAAGTGATCTCACTATGTCATGACGCGAAAACAGCAGTAGGCAACACAGCTGCAATTTGTATTTACCCTCGCTTTATTCCTATTGCTAAGAAGACACTTCGTGAGCAAGGTACGCCAGAGGTTCGTATTGCAACAGTAACGAACTTCCCACATGGTAACGACGACATTGAAATCGCAGTTGCTGAAACAAAAGCGGCGGTTGCTTACGGTGCAGACGAAGTTGACGTAGTTTTTCCTTACCGCGCGCTAATGGCGGGTGATGAGAAAGTAGGCTTCGAACTAGTTAAGCAATGTAAAGAAGCTTGTGGTGACATTCTTCTTAAAGTGATCATCGAAACAGGTGAACTAAAAGAAGAAGCACTAATCAAGAAAGCATCTCAAATCTGTATTGAAGCAGGTGCTGACTTCATTAAAACTTCAACTGGTAAAGTGCCAGTAAACGCAACACCAGAATACGCTCGCATGATGCTTGAAGTTATTCGCGACATGGGTGTTGCAGAAACTGTTGGTTTCAAACCAGCAGGTGGTGTGCGCACTGCTGAAGACGCAGCAGCATACCTAGCAATGGCTGACGAAATCCTAGGTGACAACTGGGTTGATGCTCGTCACTACCGTTTTGGTGCGTCTAGCCTGCTAACCAACCTACTAAATACATTAGAAGTATCGGACGACGTCGCTGATCCAACAGCGTACTAATTCCAATAATACGTCTGAACGGTAGCACCTAAACGGGTGCTACCAAACCTCTTCTATCCTACTACAACCATGGCTCAAAAGAGCTTGGGAGGCACTAATGTATTTACCACAAGAAATCATTCGTAAAAAACGTGACGGTGAAGTACTTACCGCAGACGAAATCAACTTCTTTATTCAAGGCGTAGCGAACAACACGGTATCTGAAGGTCAGATTGCGGCGTTTGCTATGACGATTTTCTTTAATGAAATGACCATGGATGAGCGCATCGCCTTAACGTGTGCAATGCGTGATTCGGGCATGGTTATCGACTGGAGCCACATGAACTTCGGTGGTCCAATTGTCGACAAACACTCAACCGGTGGTGTGGGTGACGTAACTTCTTTAATGCTTGGCCCAATGGTGGCAGCGTGTGGCGGTTTCGTACCTATGATCTCTGGCCGCGGTCTTGGTCATACAGGCGGTACGCTGGATAAACTTGAATCTATCCCTGGTTACAACATTACGCCGAGCAACGATGTTTTTGGTCAAGTAACCAAAGACGCTGGTGTGGCGATCATCGGTCAAACTGGTGACCTTGCTCCTGCGGATAAGCGTGTTTACGCTACTCGTGATATTACCGCAACGGTAGACAATATCTCCCTGATTACGGCGTCGATCCTTTCTAAGAAACTGGCGGCGGGTCTGGAATCGCTAGTGATGGACGTAAAAGTGGGTTCAGGTGCATTTATGCCAACTTACGAAGCGTCTGAAGAGCTAGCAAAATCAATCGTTGCGGTAGCAAACGGTGCTGGCACTAAGACTACGGCAATTCTTACGGACATGAACCAAGTATTGGCGTCTTCAGCGGGTAACGCAGTAGAAGTTCGTGAAGCGGTTCGTTTCTTAACAGGTGAATACCGTAACCCTCGTCTACTTGAAGTGACCATGGCTTCATGTGCTGAAATGTTAGTACTTGGCAAGCTTGCTGAGAACACAGAAGACGCACGCGCAAAACTGATGGAAGTGCTGGATAACGGCAAAGCGGCTGAGTGCTTCGGCAAGATGGTTGCTGGCTTAGGCGGCCCTGCGGACTTCGTAGAAAACTACAACAACTACTTAGAAAAAGCAGAAATCATCAAGCCAGTTTACGCAACAGAAACGGGCATTGTCTCTGCAATGGATACACGTGCTATCGGCATGGCTGTGGTTGCTATGGGTGGTGGTCGTCGTGTTGCTACTGATGAAATCGACTACGCAGTTGGTTTCGACGAGTTCATCCGCCTAGGTGAGGTCGCAGACAGTGATAAACCTCTTGCGGTCATCCACGCTCGCACTGAAGAGCAATGGGAAGAAGCGGCAAAAGCACTGCGCAGTGCAATCAAAGTAGGTGGTGAATACACACCAACTCCAGAGGTTTACCGCCAAATTCGTGCAGAAGATATCTAATAGAACAAGCAATTACACAAGGCCTACTCAACCATAATAAAAAGCCGAGTGGGCCTAAGGAACGAGCAATGAAAAGAGCATTTATTTTAGTACTAGACTCATTCGGTATCGGTGCAACTGCCGACGCTAAAGAATTTGGTGATGTAGGTTCAGACACACTAGGTCACATCGCTGACCAATGTGAAAAAGGCTTAGCAGATAACGACAATCGCCAAGGTGCACTTCGCCTTCCAAATCTATCGAAACTTGGTTTGGCAATGGCGCATAAAGAATCGACAGGTCGCTTCGCACCTCGACTAGACGCAGACGCTGAAATCATTGGTGCATACGGTCATGCAGCAGAGCTTTCTTCAGGTAAAGACACGCCGTCTGGTCACTGGGAAATCGCAGGTGTTCCTGTTCTGTTTGACTGGGGTTACTTCACTGACAAAGCAAACAGCTTCCCGAAAGAACTGACTGACCGCATTCTTGAGCGTGCAGGTCTTGACGGTTTCCTAGGTAACTGCCACGCATCTGGTACTCAAGTTCTTGACGATCTTGGTGAAGAGCACATGAAGACTGGCAAACCAATCTTCTACACCTCTGCGGACTCTGTATTCCAAATCGCATGTCACGAAGAGACTTTCGGTCTAGACCGTCTACTAGAGCTTTGCCAAATCGCACGTGAAGAGCTAGAAGATTACAACATTGGTCGTGTTATCGCGCGTCCATTTGTTGGTGCTGGTAAAGGTCAATTTGAGCGTACAGGTAATCGTCGTGATCTTTCTGTTGAGCCACCATCAGCAACGGTTCTACAGAAACTTGTTGAAGAGAAGCAAGGCAACGTGGTTTCTATTGGTAAGATTGCTGATATCTACGCAAACTGCGGCATCACTAAGAAAGTGAAAGCGACAGGTATCCCTGCATTGTTCGAAGCAACGCTAGAGCAAATCAAAGAAGCGGGCGACAACACGATCGTATTCACTAACTTTGTAGACTTCGACTCAGCTTACGGTCACCGTCGTGACGTAGCGGGTTACGCAGCGGCACTTGAGTACTTCGATGGTCGCATCAATGAAGTGCTAGAGATGATGAAAGAAGACGATGTGCTTATCCTAACGGCTGACCACGGTTGTGACCCAACATGGCCAGGCACTGACCATACTCGTGAGCACATCCCAGTATTGGTTTATGGTCAAAAAGTACCAGCTGGTTCTCTTGGCCGCCGCGAAACATTCGCAGATATCGGTCAAACATTGGCAAGTTACTTCGGTACTTCTCCAATGGATTACGGTAAGAACTTCCTATAATTAGTTAGGTTTTTGAAAACTAGGAGCTTGATTGCTCCTAGTTTTATGTTTGCAGTATGTAAATGCTGCTTGTCGGAAATGAGAATACTCTGGCTTATATCGCCTTAAGCGCGGAGCGCTAGAGAAAGGTTAAGGAAAAGAAAATGGCAACTCCACATATCAATGCTGAAATGGGTGCATTTGCAGACGTCGTACTGATGCCTGGCGATCCACTACGTGCAAAATACATCGCAGAGACTTTCCTCGAAGATGTCGTTCAAGTGTGTGACGTTCGTAATATGTTTGGTTACACAGGCACATACAAAGGCCGTAAGATCTCGGTAATGGGCCACGGTATGGGTATCCCATCATGCTCGATTTACGCGACTGAACTAATCAAAGACTTCGGCGTGAAGAAAATCATCCGTGTTGGCAGCTGTGGCGCAGTGAATGAAGACATCAAAGTGCGTGATGTTGTGATCGGCATGGGTGCATGTACTGACTCTAAAGTGAACCGTATCCGCTTTAAAGGTCATGACTTCGCGGCAATCGCAGACTACAACATGGTTCGTGCGGCAGAAGACGCTGCAAAAGCTCGCGGTATTGACGTTAAAGTTGGTAACCTATTCTCAGCAGAGCTTTTCTACACGCCAGATCCAGAAATGTTCGATGTAATGGACAAGTACGGCATTGTTGGTGTTGAAATGGAAGCGGCTGGTATTTACGGTGTTGCGGCAGAATACGGTGCAAAAGCTCTGACAATCTGTACGGTTTCTGATCATATCAAGACTGGCGAACAGACTACATCTGACGAGCGTCAAACGACATTCAACGACATGATGCTAATCGCACTAGATTCAGTATTGCTTGGTGACGAAGAGTAAGCGACGAAGAGTCATTCTATTTTTCGCTCTCAAGAGCTAAAAAAACAGCCCACACATTGCGGGCTGTTTTTATATGAGTTGTTAGCGCTACCTAGTTACTTGGTTAGCAGCAGGTTTGGCGCTTTTTTACGACGTATCGGTTGTCGACGTAAAATCAAGATGAACAACATACCACAGACAAAGCTCATTAAGACCATCATGTACATATAACGATCGCTCTTGCGATAGTGGTGGTCAGAAATAGCCGTCACCCGGCCCGTCTCAAAGGTCACGCGAACAAAACCGATAAGCGCACCATCTGCAAAAACTGGTTCAACCAACTGCTGGCGACCAATGGAAGCTGTTGCCAAAGGCGTATCCAGGCCAAGAACTTCGCGTACCGATAATGCCTCTTCACTAGACGCTAAACGTACACCCTGTGCATCGTAGATTGTTGCATCAAACACTAAACGGTCTTGTGCTAGCTGGTTTGTTAGCTGAAGTAATCGTTCTTGATCTTTAGTTAAAATCATCTCACTGGCAGAAAGAGACGCCTGTGAAATCAAAACTTTGGTGAGCGTTTCAAGCTGTTGTGCTTGAATTTTCTCATTACCCTTACTGATCACAACACTGTTTTTTATTGTGATAAACAACATCACACACAGTAGGATTAGTGCCAGAATTCTTAGGGCATTCCTTACTGAGAACAAAGATTCACTCATGCTCTTTACTCATCCATTTAAAATAAAACAAAGACTTGCCTTTTTAGTTTGTTGAGGTAACGTTTTAGCAAAGTCATAAGGGATTATATACATGGACGCGTCAAAAAGCTTGCCTATCAGAAAACATACGACACTTTTAAAACGATTACCCGAGACTCGATTTGCCTCCCAATTAGATAAAGCAAAAGCAAACTGGATCGTATTTGCTGAGTACCTTTCGCCAAGTCACTTCGAAGACATTGATTTCTTCACCGGCTTTTACAACCCAATACTAGAAACGTGGAAAGTTGGCCAATATGAAGTAGCCCTGATGGCCGGAGAGTTGACTCCTCAACATGAAACGATCTTACAAAGTCTCAACCTAGATTACGCCTCGCTTAATGAAGTGCCCGATCTATCAACCCAAGGGTTGATTGTATTTGATATGGATTCAACGGCGATCCAGATAGAGTGTATTGATGAAATCGCGAAACTGGCAGGAGTAGGGGATGAGGTCGCTGAAGTCACTGAACGTGCCATGCAAGGTGAGCTGGATTTTGAGCAAAGTTTACGTCAGCGAGTTGGTAAGCTCAAAGGTGCCGATGAATCAATTCTTGAACAAGTTCGTTCCCAGTTACCATTCATGCCGGACTTTGAAGCGCTAATTGCGACGTTGAAAGCCTTGGGCTGGAAAACAGCGATTGCCTCCGGTGGTTTTACTTACTTCTCTGATTACATCAAAGATAAAGTCGACTTAGACTTTGCTCGCTCCAATCAATTAGAAATTATTGACGGCAAACTCACGGGTAAAGTACTTGGCGATGTGGTAACGGCGCAGATGAAGTCTGACATTCTAGTGGAACTGGCGGATGAATATGAAATTGAGCAGCACAACACGGTTGCTGTCGGTGATGGCGCTAATGATCTTGTGATGATGTCGGTGGCAGGATTAGGGATTGCGTATCACGCAAAACCAAAAGTGGAAGCTCAAGCGCAATCAGCGATTCGCTTTGCAGGGTTGGGCGGTGTGCTCTGTATTTTATCTGGCGCATTGGTGAAGCAGCAAAAGGTCAGCTGGAAAGCTAAACCTTAACCATCCATTCAAAAACACCGCCAGAAAGGCGGTGTTTTTTTCAATTTGGTATGACTTTGAATTTACTCGGTTAACTCCAATCTAATTACAACCTCTTCAGTAATGTCTTCAAATTCACTGTAACCAACGAGCGCTGTTAACTCTTTTTCTAACTTGCTCGCTTGATGTACGCCAAATTGGGTTAAGTCACTTAAATCTTGTTGCAGTAATGATGTCATCGGATCGAAAATTGGCGCAGTAGAAAGGCGAATCACGTAAAAGTCACCCATCATTCGCGCTTTCTTTATAAATTGAATCCGCTCTTTTACGCTGTTGAACTCTTGATGAAGCTTTGACTCAATGCCTGTAATTTTATTGCCTACTTTTACGGCGCTTATGTAGATATCCTGATGTCTGGCTTGAGCACCTTCTACACGTTTTATTGGCTCTGCGATTAATGTGCTTGTCCGGCCTTTAAAGATAGGTTCAAGTGACAACAGTTGGTCATGCCCAAGACGGGCAAAAAGTTCAATGTGTTTAGGTAGCGGCAAGTTCACCCCGATAACGGGGGTTTTTATTGAAGATGACGTACTCTTACTGATAAAAATGGGCGTGCTCAGCGTACGCGAGAGCAACATGCAGTGCAGCCTTTCAAGTAGAGCATTACTTGGTAGCGTCTCTTTTTGCGCGATTAGCTTGTCTTGATTGTGCTCGATAATGCTGTTGAAAAAAGCGATTACCTTCATGGTTTGGCTGCTTTCATCAATAACTAACTGCACGCTACAACCATCTGGGCTTACACGAATTACTCGGTATGGCACCGACATTAACGGCAATTTTTTATCGTAGAGTTGTAATTCTCGAAAGTTGATTCTTACCTCTTGCCCAGAACGTAACATCGTGGGCTCACTTAGCCTAATTCCGAGTCCTCGTTTGGAAAGGTCAACAGTACAGCCGCCTGTTTTAGTTTGCCCTGAGTACAACTCTAAAGGTGTTTTAAAACGATAACGAGGCTCTTTACGACGAGACTTTGCATCAAAATAAATGCCCTTTGGATTGCCAATAACTCTTCTCGGATGGCGAAACGCGTTTAACGTATTAGCGGGTAAGCGCGGCTTTTCAGTTAGCAGGTAATCCTGCCCTGACTTTTCGTCAGCAATTTCTTGCAAAATACCAATATGAGTCAGTGATTGAGACGTTTCTGCCAACTCTGGAGAGAATGCTGCTAGGTCTTCCTGTTCTTGCTCTGATAGTTCAAAGATTGAAATTCTAAAGGCGCGCCAACTCTCTCGTTTGCCACCTAAATGCCAAAATAGCTGGCGCTGTTCGCGAGTTGCTTCAGGGCGAAACATCGAATAGAAATAGGTTCGATTCTCGTGCTCGTGAGTAAATGAATAAAGGACATTGGTTGTTCCTTTCACACCAGGCTTAATGAGTGACGCGATGCGTTGCTCGTTGAATAAGGAACCAAACATTTGCTGGTTTCTCTCATCGTGCCAGTATTGCCAAAGCTTTTGATTGTTTGGCGTTAACATTGCTAATTTTAGGTCACTACCATCAAAGAATAGAGGCAAGCTGCTGGTGTGCTTTAGTGCGATGTGCTCATAACCGCGAGTTCGAGCTCGAATAATCTTGTCTTGATTGTCGTGACGAGCCCTTTTAGCAGCACTGTTGAGCGCTTCATCTATCACTCTGGTGACGACATTGGTGTCAGTTAAGCGTATGGTTCTGAGGTATCGAACTGAGTCATTTTCGTAACAGTCATCAACCGCGAGTATGCGGTATGCAAGCGGTTTCTCTATACCTGCAACGTTAGATTTGCTGGCAAATTCAGTAAACGTGACCTGAATAATTTCCCCAAGGTTATATTTAAATGCGCTAGGGACTTTGAACTTTGCGCCAGAGCTAGATAAATCAATGCTTAATCCATGAAGAAGCTGTCCTTTAGAACGGCAAATTTCAACTTGAGATTGGACTTTCAAGCGTTTTTCTTGGCGCTTTAAATCGTAGCCTAGGTGAACGGGTTCTGCTAAGAACGGGCTTTTAGGATCCGTTAACGATTGCGTTTTTTGCTGAGTAAGGCGCTTGCTCATTACGCGAAAGTTATTTCGCGTGTTGACCAATGCTTCCCACATTCCTTCCGTGTAGCAGCCAAACTTTTTGATGTTTTTATGGTAAGCGTTGAAAGCAACATCATCCAACCAATGTGGAATACCATCCAAAATATACTCGCGACATTCGCCTTGAACGCGACCTCGCAAATCAATACTTTTTTTGCATGGAGCCATTAAGCGGTTAAGTTCCATTTTAACCAAAATTTTGGCCGAAGGCGGCTCTTCCTCGGTCAGTTGGCCAAGGACAAAGTCAAAGTCATTCGTACCGTAAACGGGAATGAGTCGTTCTGCGAGCGAGAGAATTTCAGATTGCTGCATTATTTCTGTTAGAGTATGTCGTTACTTTAAATTGTATCGGCTAAGCGAAGTAATACTTAAGTATATCAATAGTTCATTTCAGTTCAGGTCTGACTTGGCTGTGCTTAGTCACATTTGTAGAAAAAATTGAGGCATCATGGCGAAAGCAAAACGAGCGTATGTTTGTAATGATTGTGGCGCGGACTTTCCCCGTTGGCAGGGGCAGTGTAACGCATGTGGTGCATGGAATACGATAACAGAAGTACGTATCGCTGCATCGCCAACCGTTGCTCGCAATGAACGCTTAAGCGGCTACGCTGGTTCCGCAACAGAAGCTACGGTTCAAACGCTATCCGAAATTGATCTGCAAGAAGTACCTCGCTTCACCAGTGGGTTTAAAGAGCTTGACCGCGTGTTGGGTGGTGGGGTTGTGCCAGGTGCCGCAATTTTGATTGGTGGTAACCCTGGTGCAGGTAAATCAACCCTTCTGTTGCAAACCATGTGTAGTTTATCTGCGCAAATGCCAACGCTTTACGTAACCGGTGAAGAGTCGTTACAGCAGGTGGCAATGCGTGCTTCCCGATTGGGCTTGCCGAAAGATCATTTAAAAATGCTATCGGAAACGAACGTCGACAAAATTTGCCAAATCGCCGAAAAAGAGCAGCCTCGTATAATGGTAATAGACTCGATTCAGGTGATGCACGTTTCTGATGTTCAATCGTCGCCTGGCAGTGTTGCTCAGGTACGTGAATCTGCGACGGCTCTGACACGATACGCAAAACAGAATAATGTTGCGGTATTTATTGTTGGTCACGTAACAAAAGATGGTACCCTTGCGGGCCCCAAAGTTCTTGAACACATTATCGACTGTTCGGTACTACTCGATGGTGGAACGGATAGCCGATTCCGCACTTTGCGTAGTCATAAAAACCGTTTTGGTGCTGTGAATGAGCTTGGTGTATTTGCAATGACAGGCCAAGGATTGAAGGAAGTGAGTAACCCATCAGCGATCTTCCTTTCTCGTGGTGAAGAAGAAACATCAGGCTCTTCCGTCATGGTGGTTTGGGAAGGCACGCGCCCTCTACTAGTAGAGATTCAAGCGCTGGTGGATTACTCGCAGTTAGCCAACCCTCGTCGTGTTGCGGTCGGCTTGGAGCAGAACCGCCTATCACTTTTGCTTGCTGTGTTGCATAAGCATGGTGGCTTACAAATGGCAGACCAAGATGTCTTTGTTAATGTGGTTGGCGGTGTTAAGGTGACGGAGACGAGCGCTGATCTTGCTTTAGTTATGGCGCTTTTATCGAGTTTTCGTGACCGTCCACTCCCTAAAGATGTGGTGATTTTTGGTGAGGTAGGGCTTGCGGGCGAAATCCGTCCAGTGCCAAGTGGGCAAGAGCGTTTGAATGAAGCGTTCAAACATGGTTTCAAGAAAGCCATCGTGCCAGCAGCCAACATGCCGAAAGGTGGCATCCCTGGCATGCAAATTCACGGCGTTAAGAAATTGTCGGAAGCTATAGAGGCTTTTGACGAGCTGTAATGCTCATAAGAATGGTATTTGTGCAATCACAAACTGTTCTATCCGTCCTCAATAAAATGCGAATAAAGTACATAAATTGCTGTGTTTGACTATGCTTTGGGGACGGAAATTTCACGTTAAAATTTTTTTTCTTCCATCCGCACGCAAGGGTATCAGTATTGACAGAATGTGATATACTCTGCGCGCACTTTATACCTTATTAACAGAGTAAGACAATGACTGATTTATCAAAATACAGAAACATTGGTATTTTTGCTCACGTAGACGCGGGTAAAACTACCTCTACAGAGCGTATCCTAAAGCTAACTGGTAAGATCCATAAGATCGGTGACACTCACGACGGTTCAACTACTACTGACTTCATGGAGCAGGAAGCTGAGCGTGGTATCACAATCCAGTCTGCAGCAACAACTTGTTTCTGGAACGATCACCGTCTAAACATCATCGATACTCCTGGACACGTTGACTTCACTATCGAAGTTTACCGTTCTCTAAAAGTACTTGACGGTGGTATCGGTGTATTCTGTGGTTCTGGTGGTGTTGAGCCTCAGTCAGAAACTAACTGGCGTTACGCTGACGAATCACACGTATCACGTCTGATCTTCGTTAACAAACTAGACCGTATGGGCGCAGATTTCTACAAAGTTGTAGATCAAGTACAGAACGTACTAGGTGCTACACCTCTAGTTATGACTCTACCTATCGGTATCGAAGAAGATTTCGTAGGTGTTGTAGACGTACTAAGCCAACAAGCTTACGTATGGGATGAGTCTGGCCAACCAGAGAACTACGAAGTTCAAGATATTCCAGCAGACATGGTAGAAAAAGCTGCTGAATACCGTGAAATGCTAATCGAAACTGCTCTAGAGCAAGACGAAGATCTAATGATGGCTTACCTAGAAGAAGGCGAAGAGCCATCTCTAGAAGACATCAAACGTTGTATCCGTAAAGGTACTCGTGATCTAGCATTCTTCCCAACTTACTGTGGTTCAGCGTACAAGAACAAAGGTATCCAACTTATTCTTGACGCGGTAATTGATTACCTACCATCTCCAACAGAAGTTGATCCACAGCCTCTAACTGATTCAGAGACTGGTGAGCCAACTGGTGAAGTTGCGACTGTATCTGCAGACGAGCCACTACGTGCTCTTGCATTTAAGATCATGGATGACCGCTTCGGTGCTCTAACCTTTATCCGCATCTACTCTGGTAAGATGAAGAAAGGTGACACAATCCTTAACTCTGCAACTGGTAAAACAGAGCGTATCGGCCGTATGGTTGAGATGCACGCGGACGAGCGTAACGAGATCGATTCAGCACAAGCTGGTGACATCATCGCTGTAGTTGGTATGAAGAACGTTCAAACTGGTCACACTCTATGTGATCCTAAGCACGAATGTACTCTTGAGCCAATGATCTTCCCAGATCCAGTAATCTCTATCGCAGTTAAGCCTAAAGATAAAGGCGGTTCTGAGAAGATGGGTATTGCGATCGGTAAAATGGTTGCAGAAGATCCATCATTCCAAGTTGAGACTGATGAAGATTCAGGCGAAACTATCCTGAAAGGTATGGGTGAACTTCACCTAGACATCAAGGTAGATATCCTTAAGCGTACTTACGGCGTTGAGCTAGAAGTTGGTGCTCCACAGGTTGCTTACCGTGAAACTATCACTCAAGCAATCGAAGATAGCTACACGCACAAGAAACAGTCTGGTGGTTCTGGTCAGTTCGGTAAGATCGATTACCGCATCAAACCAGGTGAGCCAAACTCTGGCTTCACGTTCAAATCAACAGTTGTTGGTGGTAACGTACCTAAAGAATTCTGGCCTGCAGTTGAGAAAGGCTTTGCGTCAATGATGGAGCACGGTGTTCTAGCTGGCTTCCCTACTCTAGACGTTGAAGTTGAACTATTCGACGGTGGTTTCCACGCAGTTGACTCTTCAGCTATCGCTTACGAAATCGCAGCGAAAGGTGCATTCCGTCAGTCTATGCCTAAAGCTGGCGCGCAACTTCTTGAGCCAATCATGAAAGTTGACGTGTTCACTCCAGAAGATCACGTTGGTGACGTAATCGGTGACCTTAACCGTCGTCGTGGTATGATCAAAGACCAACAAGCAGCGTCTACTGGCGTACGTATCAAGGGTGATGTACCTCTATCAGAAATGTTTGGTTACATTGGTACTCTACGTACTATGACTTCTGGTCGTGGTCAGTTCTCTATGGAGTTCTCACACTACGCACCATGTCCAACAAACGTTGCAGAGCAAGTAATTGCTGACGTTAAAGAGCGTAACGCTAAGAAGTAATTCTTAAGTTAACTCTATAACTTGAAAGCCCCGCTTAGTGCGGGGCTTTTTGTATCTAGCAGTCTTATACGCAGAGCGTTTTTGTTTTATTCCTATTTAGCGTTTGTTTTGACGATTGTTATGATGCCGTTCTAGTGCTGTTGCCTTTTAGGTCAATGGTCTTAAAGTCTGGTACCACTGACTTTTCAAATATTTCTATTTCTTCCTTCAACCATTGCGCAAACAATTGAGCTTTAGGTCTTTTTAAGTAGCCTTTTGGCGCACACAAGTAATACGCAAAGTTGGGCTTGATAGCGATATCTCCAATTCGGACCAATTTGCCAGAACGAAAATATTGATGAGCTAAACTGTGTTTTACTAATGCCACGCCTTGAAGTGATAGTGCAGCCTCAAGCACGAGATGTGATCCACTGTATTTTAAGGTAGGCTTTGCTGCGCAGTGACCCAAGGTTGCTAACCACATATTCCAATCAAGATCAGGCCAAACATCTTCAATCAGCTCAGCTTTGCTTAAATCCTCGATGTTATAGATCCCGTGCTCTTTCTGGTACACCGGATGACAAGCTGGATAAAAAGCTTCGTCCATTAGCCATTGTGATTCTAAATTGGGGTACTTTCCTAAACCGTAACGAACACATAAATCTATCTGGCTATCTTGAAAAGACACCAAATCATTGGTTGGTTCTAATAGCAAGGCGATATCAGGGTGACGCTGACGAAAAGCCGTAATTTTCGGGACTAACCAATGATGAGCGAAAGAGGGGAGTGTTGATATCGAAAGGTGGTTCGGGTTTGGATCTTGATTGACTAATCTAACCCCTTGCTGCAAATGAGCAAACCCTCTTTCTGCCTGACTAAACAGTAGCTCTCCCTCAGGTGTGAGCACGATTTTTCTGTGCTGACGAACAAATAGGTCCGTGCCTAAGAACTCTTCTAAATGACGAATTTGCTGACTAATGGCCGCTGGCGTAACAAAGAGTTCTTTTGCTGCCGTTTTAAAGCTTCCTTCCTTTGCTGCAACGAAAAAGTAATACAAGCCCTGTAAGGGAGGCATTCGATCTTTCACATTAGTTTTCCTTAACTCTATGGCAGATTCTATCGTTTGAGGATATCAGCGTAGTCGCTGATTATTAAGTGGTCAACATTGTATAGGGATCTTTGAAATGGAAAACATGACACACACTTGTGAGCGTACTATACCTACTGCCCATCAGAGCGGGTTACAGTTAATTTATTCTAAACTGGCGGCTTGGAGAAGGAACTATAAGACACGTCGTCACTTGAGAGAGTTACCAAAGCACCTTTGGGACGATATTGGGTTAGGTGAAAGGGAGATTAGTTGTGAAGTGAGTAAGCCATTCTGGAGAGAGTAGTTTATGAGTTTGATTCAAGCTCAAAGTTAAGTTGCACTCCCCAATGGTGTTGAGGAGTGCAAGCAAAATTACAAGTCTTCTTCCCACACGACCAATTCATCTTTTGGCCAATTGTGGCCTATCTCATGATACTTTTGTTCGAGCACATGACGTTTAATTTTAAGCGTTGGCGTCAGTACGCCATTTTCTATACTCCAAGGTTCTTTAATCATTAACACACCTTTGATTTGCTCATGAGAGGCGAGTTCTTGATTCATCCTGGCAATAACTTTACGTGTGGTACGTGCGTATCGCTCTCGATCAAAGTTAGGGAAGTCATGTGGCACAACCAAAAGAATCGGAGCGGGTAGCCCTAAACCGATGAGACACATCATCTCTACGCGACTGTACTCGAAAAGCTTTTTCTCGATAGGAACCGGAGAGACAAATTTACCTTTGGCGGTTTTGAAGTTATCTTTTTTACGGCCTTGAATCGTTAGATAACCATCTGAGTCGATAGCGCCGATATCGCCTGTGTGTAGCCAGCCCTCTGAATCAAAAGACTCTTGGGTGGCAATGTCATTTTTGTAGTAGCCAGAAAATAGCCCTTTGCCACGCACCATGATTTCATCATCAGCTGCGATTTTTAACTCAATGCCTGGTCCTGCATTACCGACACTACCGATTTTGTCAGCTCTAAATGGGTAGTTGAGCGTGCTGTAGGCAAATGATTCCGTCATCCCCCAAGCCTCTGTGATATCAAGGCCCACTGAGTGGTACCATTCCAACAGCGCTGGCGAGACAGGTGCAGAGCCACAGCCTAATACTCGAGCCTGATCTAAACCTAGACCATCTGCTAGCTTTTTCTTGATCAAAGAATTGACGAATGGGATTTTCAACAGAATATTGAGCTTCTTCTGTGGAAGTTTGTCTTGAATACGTTGCTGGAATAGCGTCCATAATCGTGGGACGGAGATAAACAGAGTTGGTCGGTGCATCTTCACATCTTCGATAAAAGTGTCCAGTGACTCTGGAAATGCTGTTGGCACGCCACCCATAATCGATGAACCGAAGATATAAACACGCTCTGTAATATGAGCGAGCGGTAAATAAGAGAACAATCGGTCGTTTTCTTGGATACCAATATGATTGATCAGTTGCTGAACAGACCAACTGAATGCGCCGTAAGTTAGCATCGCGCCTTTCGGTAACCCTGATGTGCCTGAGGTATACACCAACGACATTAGCTTGTCATCGTAATGCTGCGGACGCTCTTTACTTGGCACTGCATCAGCAATGAGCGCTTGGTATTCGTGCTTACACTTTGGTGCCGTGTCATAAGGTAGAGCGATGCTAATGAGTTCAGGCATAGCATCAATGACTTGCTGAGTTGCTTTGGGATCATCGAGTTTTCCGCCAATGATCGCTTTACTTTCACTATGAGTCACACAGTATTCGATGGTGCCTGCACCGGCGGTAGGAAAGATTGGCACACTGACATAGTCACCAAGCATCATAGCAAGATCGCAAATAAACCATTCTGCACAGTTTTTAGATACTAATGCGACTTTGTCGCCAGGCTTTACACCAAGTGAGCGTAGTGCGCTGACAAGTTTTAAGGCTTGATCTGCAACATCAGAGAATGTGTACTCAACAAATTGTCGGTTAATAATTTGTTTTAGGTAGACCTCATTTGGACGCTCTTGAGCCCATTTGAGGATCATTTCATTTGGTGGTGGGAGAGCGCAACCAGCAGCGCTATTTAGATTCGGCTGATTCATTTTAAGTGACTCCATGTCTTCTCATTGTATTTATAATTGTTAACGCATTGTTAACTTTAGCATGTTAAATCGCGACACGGGAATGCATTTTGATGAAATATGTGGGGAAGATAGCGTTAGTTATGGTTGAAGTCGGAGCGACTCGATCTAAAAAGCAATGTGATTGATGCTACGCAAAAGAGAACAGGCTTTTCAGCTGTTATGTCATACCGACTTCATACTAAGAGCACAGGTAAGCAATTTATTTTATTAATAATATTGCGAAAACATAGAATCTATCCTAATTATTTATTAACTAGTGGCTTAGTGTTGAAGATAAGTATAAATGTCTCCTAATTTCTTCAAAGCGCCAAACTTAAAGGTATGTCGTGGTTTTGAAGTAGCTATACTAATCTTACTTTGGAAAGTTAGGAGCTTCACCTCAAGCTATTGCCTGAGATTACTTGGGTACGATCATCAGCAAAAGGAAAGATGTGATGTTACGGAAGACTTTACTGGGTACCTATCTTTGTAGTTTATTCATTGCGGGGAATGCATATGGTGCTGAAGGAGATGATATTCCTCAGCGCGCCCAAACGGTTGGTGATGTTATTGAGCGCCCAGGCGTTCTCACACCTAAAGGTAAATGGTCATTTGATTCGTCTTTAAGCTATACACAAAACTCTTCAAACAAAGTATCTGTTGTTGGGTATACAGTCTTACCAACTCTGATTGTTGGGCGAATTGAAGTGAGTGATTCGGATAGGACTACAGTAACCGTTGGATTAACTGCTCGGTACGGTTTAACAAACGCCACAGAGTTAGAAGTTAGAGTGCCGTATGTGTATCGTAATGACCAAGTTTCTACGCGCCCCATTCAAGATGGTTCAAACAGTGAAGTAGTAAACACAACGGTGGATGGCGGAGGGCTTGGTGATGTAGAGTTCGCATTGAGGCACCAGTTTAACTTTGAGTCTGCGCCATACTGGGTAGGTGGCCTTAGAGTAAAGTCGGATACAGGACGATCGCCTTATGATGTTTCTATTGAAGATGGAAGCAACTCATTTAGTGATGTCCCTACAGGTTCGGGTTTTTGGAGTTTTGAGCCTAATTTATCTCTTATTCACCCTGTTGATCCTGCGGTCTTGTTCGCTAGTCTAAGTTATATTTATAACTTAGAGGATACTGTTACAGTTGGCGACACAAAAGCTGATGTTGAACTTGGAGACACTATTTCTCTTTCAGGGGGAATGGGGTTTGCGGTGAATCCCGATCTTTCATTCTCTTTAGGACTTAGCCATAAAACTATTTTAAAAAGCAAAGTAAATGGCAGATCGGCAGATGATGCTAAGTTGCTTCAATTAGATGCATTAACTTTTGGTATAAACTATGCCTTTAGTGAACGCTCATCTATCAATGTTAGTGCTCAAGCTGGTCTTACAGAAGATACTCCCGACTTTCAATTAACAGTACGAGTACCTTTTAATTTGTAAAATGGATATTAGGCCTAGGCCCTTGAGTCTTGGGCCTAATTTATCGTTAGCGCCTAGTGTTCGCATTATAAATTGATTGGATTATATTGGATAAAGTAGGTATATATTCTTTAAATGATGGTGGCCGATTGATATATCGAACTTTCTTTTGGTATGTAATCATAGATATCAGTCGTTTCTAATATCAAAGAAGCTTAACGTGACAATTTTTCAGATAAAAATGGAAATGCTCATTGAAGGTGGTTCAATAAGGCGTCTTCTAATTGTTGGTTTGCTTTGATTTCCCGTATTACCCCATTTACTTGAGCATCAATGTCTACGAGCGTGCTAAGTCCAATAATACTGTTATCTTTCGTGTTTTGAATAATATTGATAATACTTGAATTTATAAAGTCTGAACTTATTATATTAGGATTTTGAGACGAAGGCATTTTGGGTGAATCTATAGAATCATCTCCAATAATATTGCCCTCACCAAATTGTATGATGTTAACAATACCCTGGTTGAAAACATCTCCACTTTGATTTTCACTATTTGCGCTAATGTTTTTTAAATTACCATTTTCAATTACTAAGTTGGCAATGTTTGTGTTCAAAATATCATCGCCATTTATAGTCGTAGTAATGCTTAATCCAATATTAATAATATACTCGTCCGTAATTTGGAAACCACCTCGATATTCTTCTAAAGATGAATTTGAAAGAGGAGTAAGTTCTTGCAGGCCAACATCTTTAGCATTCACATTAAAATGAGGTATTAGCATACAAAGCACTAACAAAAATTTATTGTAGTTCATAATGCAGGCCTTTCAGGTTGTTTAGTTCTTAAAGTTATTTAAAACAATGGTATATTAATTTTCACCGGAAACTGGGAGAGTAATGCTAAATACCCCTAAGGAATCTCTAGACACTCCTGTTTTTAATGGTGATCTTTGATATACGGTGAAATTATCATTGGTTATAAAGCTAGACCTTCCCATTTCCGCTTCGTTACGGACCAGTAACACAATTCCTTGGTAATATTTTTCAAACTCATCCAGTTTCATTATCATGGTTCCTCTAGAAGGGTCTCCTAGAATAACTGAGTGATTGTTTATACCTCTGATGACAACAAAATGCATATACCCATCGAAATTAACGAGAGTAATCCCAGGGACGCCGACTTCTTTAATTTTCTCCAATCCTACTTGAAAGCCGTCAGAACGTAACCCTATGGAATCCAAGTAAAACTTCATATCCAACAAAGAAAAACCTTTCTCTTTGATTTTTTCTTTATCACCTTTTTCAAACATGCTTTTGAAGATATCTTGTTCAGATGACTCTGTTGCATAATGAAAAGTGAGAAGAGAAGCCAGGGCGGCAGAGCCACAGCTGAAGTCATACTGTTGGCGAAAAACATCACCGAACACTATTTCTTTGTAGCTTTTAACAGGAACAGAGTAATGTGCTCGGTAAGGTAGCAGTTCTAATGAAATGGCTGATGCTGAATAAACGAGCATCAGCCAAATTAAGTTATTTAATACTTTCATATTGTTTACTTGAGTGTCAGGTTAACGACGGTAGAGTTCTGGATTAAAACGTTGTTTCCGCTGTTCTGAATTACGTTGGATATACCCGAACTGTCTGCGAACGCTCCACTTGATAGTATATTGTTACCACTCACGGTGTTTGACGCGACATTATCTGACGAAATACCATTGATATCTGATTCTGCATAAACCAAGTCGAGTTCAACATTTTGTCCACCTCTTGATTCATTCATGATATCCAAGCTAACTTCTCCGCCAGATAATGCAATGTCATCAGCGAGTGCAGTGCAGGCAACTATCATACTCAAAGTACAGATTGCCAAACGCATCGCTTTCTCCTACTAGTCGGTTACTCACCCCCAGTAAACACACTTGCATTAGTTGTAACAGATTGTTGTACAAGTGAATTTGAACCAGCATTTTGACCAACGGTAGTAATACCAGCTGCACCACCAAGACCACCAAGGGTGTTCATGTTTTCAACTCGAACTCGAGTATCATCCGCGTTAGTTGCATAAATAACTGATGCACCTGTAACACCACCCATTAGGCTTGAGCTCGCAACAACCATATCTGTATCCATATGGACTTGATTGAAGCTATCAACATTTGTTGAGCTCGAGTCACTTTGATAGTTACTATTGTCGTTAAAGCTGTTCGAGTTTGTTGTGCTTGAATCAGCGTAGCTACGGTTATCACTCTGGTTACGGTTGTCGCTTTGATTACGATTATCGCTGTTATCGTTAAAGCTACTGTTGATACTAGAGTCACTGTTGTCGTTGTTGCTACGTCTTACAGTAGTACTAGAGTCGCTGTTGTCGTTGTGGCTTCTATTTGTGTTAGTACTTGAGTCACTACTATCACTATTTAGGCTCACATCAAGATCAGCACTGGTACTGTTGTCGTTAGCGTTAGACGTACTATTGTCGTTGTGGCTTTGAGCTGTGTTAGTGCTCGAGTTTGAGTTGTCGCTGTTGTTATTAAAGCTGTCATCAACACCAAGAGTTGCACTGTTGTCAGTGTCGCTGTTGTCGTTGAAGCTATGACCAATACCTAGTGACGCACTATTATCGCTGTTGTCGTTGAAGCTATCACCAACACCGAGAGATGCGCTATTGTCACTGTTATCATTGAAGCTGCCAGATAAACCGATATCGGTATTAGCGCTGTCAGTCCATTGCATGTTGTCGTCTCCATCATCGATCTCATTCGCGATCAGAGAGCCACTAAATAAAATTGCTGACATTGCTAAAGCAAGCCCTGTTTTGTTTAGAGTCATAACGATTACTCCATTTCCTGTTATTCCTGATTAAAAATGACTGCACTTAACTTCTTGCTGCTTCCTTCAAATGTTGTGGGAAGCGATGAAATTATAAGAAAGGATCAGTGAAAGCTGTTCTCATTATTGAGAATGATTCAGGCTGGAAGGGAGTATTTAGGTGCGTCTCTTTAAGGTGTTAAAGAAAAAAATAACATAATCATAATGTTATTTTTTGTATTTACTTTAAGTACTCATCAAGTATGAAATGAAGCCAATATAAAGAAGTAATTCGTTCTATTGCACTGAGCGGAGCAGTCATCCATTTTTTATAAATGGTATTTTATCCAATTATTATCTTTATTATTTAATATTATAAATCATATCCTTATGCTAACACAGGTTGAAAAGTATGGATAAAAATATAACATGTTCATACTTTTTAAGTCTTTTTCGGTGCTGAAAAGCAATGCGATATCATTCTGAAGTGCTATATTTTCTACTTAAAATGAAGATAAATTCTCTTTGCTATCCCCAATTAATTTTCTAACGGGGGTTGGTGAAACAGGTAAGTTAATGTGGTGGGACTATGGAAAAGAAGCACTTGATACTGCTAGCTGAGAGTAATTTACAAAGTAACTTAATAAAAAAACAGCTGTCTTCCATTCATGATGTCGATGTAAAGATAATGCAACCAGATGAAGTGGTGTTCAGAAGTCACTCACTCAGTATCGATTTGATGTTTATTGATTACGATTTTATGCGTCAGCTTGAAGTACAAGGAAAGTTACCAGATTTTGATCTATTTGGGTGGTCCTTTATGCTTCACAACGTCCCTTGTGAAAAAGTACAAACGGACTTACTGCATTGGAAGTTGTTAAAAGGAATTTTGCTCCGAAGTGCATCAGTGACACATATATGTGATGGCGCGGAATACGTACTGAAAGGTGGGTTGTGGCTACCAAGAATGTACCTAGAGAAGTTAGTCCTCAATTATCGGCATGCAAATTTGTCCGAAGAACAGCAGCATGATGAGTTAACATGCAGAGAAAAACAGATTCTAGAGCTACTTGTGTACGGCATTTCAAATCAACAAATTGCTTCAAGACTTTTTTTATCTGAAAGTACAGTGAAAAGCCATATATACAAGTTGTACAAAAAACTCGATGTCCATTCTCGTCATGATGCGGTTAAGTTGGTAAGAATGAACAATGGCTTAACCGAGAGAAGTTAAGTCACAATTTGTGATGCTCTTTTTATCGGGGTCTGTTCCGTTTTCACTATCTAATCTAAGCAAGGGCACTCGTATTTGAGTGCCCGTGGTTTATCTAGATTCAATAGTTGGCGTATCAGCAGGCTACATCATGCCCGTGACAAGGCCTGCTGCCACAAAAAACACGATCATCCATAGTACCGAAAGGTTGAGCTTTTTGTGTAGATAGAAACCCGCAATCACTAACGCCATGTCGATGGGAGCAACAACTGCGCTGCTAAATACTGGCTGGTAAAGTGCCGCGAGTAGCAACCCTACTACCGAGGCATTTACACCGTTGATGGCGCCGGAGACCAGCGGTTTGCCTGCCAGTGCTTGCCAGTTTTTAAGAACGCCAAGCAGTAAAAGAAACCCTGGGAGGAATACGCCAAGCGTTGCGATCAGAGCGCCTAAAATTGGCGTATCCGAAAGCTCATAACCGATAAAAGTCGCAAAGGTGAACATTGGCCCCGGTACAGCTTGTGCAGCGGCGTAGCCTGTTAAAAATGCATCTTGGCTGAGCTGGTCGCCAACAATGTTTTGCAGAAGCGGCAGCACCACATGACCGCCACCAAACACTAAACTACCAGCTTGGAAAAAATCACTAAACAGCCCAAGCAAAGGTAACGTATGAGCCACTAATGGTAAGCCGAGTAAAAGCACCGCAAATAGAGCCAATGGCGCGATAGACGGTTTAAACGGCTCGGCTGATGACGCGGAGTCTTTCTTCAGATATCGCGTACCGACAAAACCTGCTGCGATCAACACGAACATTTGCGTCATGATGCTTGGTGCCACCAGCAACGCAATCGCAGTCGCGACGCACAAACCCGCGGTCAGTTTACTTTGGCAGAAGTTTTTGTACATGCCCCAAGTCGCATCCGCCACGACGACGACTGCGAGCAGTTTTAGGCCGTGAACGATGTTTTGGAACACTGCGGTGTCGGTGATTTGGCTGCTCACCATCGCCAGCGCCAACATGATGATCACCGAAGGAAGAGTGAATCCGACAAATGCTGCGCATGCGCCACCTAAACCGCCGCGTTTATAACCTAAAGCAAAGCCAACTTGGCTTGAGCCCGGTCCCGGCAAAAACTGACTGAGTGCGACAATTTGCGCGTACTCGCTGTCATCAAGCCATTTCAGTTTCTCAACAAAGGTTTGGCGAAAATAACCAATATGAGCCGCCGGGCCGCCGAAGCTGAACCAACCCAGCCAGAAAAAAGTTTTGAATATGGTGAACATGTCGAGCCTGTTTATCTAAAAAGCATTGTTGCTAATTTATCGAATGCTCTAAAATGACTCAAATTGATGATTTTAATTTCATCTATGAATGAAATGGGATGAGGATGTTGGAGTGAAAGAGGACATTCAGTGGCGCAACATTGACTTGAACTTATTGGTGACGTTTTCCTACTTGTATCGCTATCGAAGCGTTAGCGTCGCGGCAGAGAAAAGTTACGTTAGCCAGTCGGCGATGAGTCATAGTTTGTCTCGTTTAAGGTTGTTGTTTGACGACCCGCTTTTTGAGCGAAAAGGGCACAATATGGAGCCCACCGAGCACGCTCACCACATCGCGCCAACTGTGCATCACTTGTTGGATTCTATCGCCAAAGACTTGCTCACTAAGTCTGCCTTCCAACCTGAAAATTACGCGGGTGTATGTCGCATCGGGTTAACGGATTATGCCGAGTTTATCTTTGCTCCTCGGCTTTATGACGAAATACGCCAGCGCGCCCCAGAGGCGCAGATCAGTTTTATTAACGTCAATCGTAGCAACTACGTGGCATTAACTGAGCACGAAAAGCTCGATGTCATTATTGGCAGCATGCCGGTGTTGGATGACAACTTTGAGAGCTTGTACTTGTACACCGAAAAACACGTGTGCATGTGTGATAAACAGGTGTTGAAAGGGGAAACACTGCTGTCTCTGGAAGCGTTCGCGAACATCGAGCAAGCTCTGGTAAGTCCCGATGGGAGCTTAAAGACACAAGTAGACCAAAAGCTCGCAGAACATGGCTTGAGCCGCAAAGTCACCGTGGCGTCGCGCAACTTTCTCACTATTCGGCATCTATTGAAAAAGCGCGATCTCATTGCCATCGTGCCAGAAAAAATGGCGTTGGCGGAGGGCTTTTCGGACGATCTCATTACTGTTAAGCCGCCGATCGCCGTTGCGGATTTTGATATTGCCATGCTGTGGCATTCCAGCCGAAACAATGAAGACAAAGGCATTTGGCTACGCGAGTTGGTTTCTTCGACCATCACCTCTAAATGATAAACATTTGGGGCACTCATGGTGCTTAGAGTGATTTGTTGTTGAACTTCTTACTACCCGCTGAGTTATCGGCGTTATACCGAAACAGTACTGATTGAGCAAAATGAATGTCTTTGGTTGGGGGGGATATTCCAGATTTAATTCATAAAAGAGATTAATGGAAAAGGTATCATTGAGTTGTACCACGTAGTTTAAGCTCTGTTTGAACGTATACATGAAGAGGGAGTAAGCGTCCATCTCGGTATTTTTCCACTAGTAAGTTCACTCCCTGAGTTCCCATCAACTCAGAGTGAATACGAATTGTAGACAACGGCGGAAAGGTAAAGCGAGCAGTAGGAATATCATTCATACTAATCAGCGTAATATCCTCTGGTATCTTTAAGCCAAATTCATGGATTGCACGTACTATGCCAATCGCGATGGAGTCTGAATCAATGAATACTGCTTTCGGGAAGTCACCTTTGGCTAGCATCTCTTTCGCTAAGTTATAACCGGACAAACTAGAGCAGGCACAATAGTGTATATCATGTTCTGCGACCACGCCTTTTAGATAGCCATAGTCCAAAAACACATTTTCACGAGTGTCAGCTGCGTCGTGCTTGTCTTGACCGCCAATATAACCGATGCGGCGGTGGCCTCGTTGTACAAAGAAATCAACTACTTGCCTACTGATTCGAATAAGGTCGACATCAACGCAATCATAAGGGCAGGTTGGATCTGAAAAGTTTATGTAGCAAATGCTATCGGCTAGACGTTTAGGTAATTTATCTACTACCTTTTGGTCGACATTTCCGACTAAAAGGACACCTGTTATCTTTTTCGTTTCAACATCAATTTCACTGTTATAGCAATTGGTTAGCGTAATACCTAATTTGTCGCATTGCGTTTCAATCCCATGACGAATTGATAAGTAGTAAGGGTCATTCACCTCTGTTTCTTGTTTGTAGTTATATAAGGCTAAAAAGTGATGTTTTTGCTTAGCTTCTTTGATGCCTTTCTTCGAGCTACTGGTGCGGTACTCCAGTTTTTCTGCAATTTCCAAAATGCGGTATTTGGTTTCTTCTTTAACGCTCAACGTTGGGTCGTTGTTCAAAACCCGCGATACGGTTGCAAGTGAGACGCCTGCTTCAATGGCGATATCTTTTAGCTTTGCCATGTAAATTTCCCGTTGGCACTGCCCAAGTGTGAGCTCAATAATCTGACTATTTTAAACAGCTACTTAGATATGCACAAACCTTTAGTAAGACAGTCCTAAACACTTTAAATCATCATATCAAGCCAAATTGTTTTCATGAAATAGACTCTATTGAGTAATAAATAAAGCCGTAAACGTAAGGATTATATTGCTGTAAAAATACTGAAAAACGCGACTGGTTTGGAAACTTGCTACTTGTGGTAACTCTAGTACTTAATAGGACTCGAGCTGTTTAGAGTTTAATCAAGCAAACGTTTTATTGTTCATGTTTATGTTTTGTGTCTCCTTTTATAAACAAATCAATAGGAAAGTATTCAACTCTATTTATAATCTCCGCGCTTTTAAAAGCTGTCTAACAGTATGAAAAATTAGGAAATTATAATGAAAAAAGTATTGCCATTATTGGCTTTAGGTGCAGTGGTTGCTTCAGCATCAGTTCAAGCAAAAGGTAACTGGTATGTTGGTGCTGATTTGGTAAATTCAGATCTTAAAGTTAAAAGCTTGTCAAAAGATCTTTCTGCGACAGGTCTTAGCCTTGCTGTAGGTAAAGAGCTTCAATATTCAGAAAACTTCAAACTAGCTTTTGAAGGTGAGTACATATACTTTGGCGACTTTGAAGAAACATTTTCTTACATGGGGTGGCCGGTTAAATTTAGTGTTGATGCTTCTGCGTTCAATTTCAATGCGAAGCCTAAATACCAATTTGCAGGTACAGGCTTCTATGTTGGTGCGATTGCTGGCCTTGGTGTAATGAGTGTTTCTTATGAAGTGAAATCATCTAGCACTGTTACCGATGATGGTCGTGATGTAGGCTTTAACTACGGTGTTGAGGCTGGTTATGAGTTCGCTTCAGGTTTGGTTGTATCTGGTGGCTACCGTGCTTCTTCGGTAAGTATTGATGCCGAAAACGGTGGCAGCGAAGATTTTGATTTTGACAGCCTGTACGTTGGTGTTGATTACAAGTTTTAAGCTTGCGTAAGCAAAACATAGATACTAAAGAGGAGCCGTTAGGCTCCTTTTTTGATCAGATTATCAATCAACTCATAATGGTGATCTTGTACGCCTGCAAGGTTGCCATATTTGGGTTGGTGGCGGTCATTTTCTTTCGCGTGTTGCCAGCCAATGGTGTGACGCACAAAATGCTCTGCAAACGCGTGGGAAACTTCCAAGCAACCTGCCAGTACGGTATCAACATAACTTTGCATGATTGGGCTCTTTGCGCATGGTGGTAGTGGCTCGTCTTTTACGTAAACCCAAATGTCGTGTTCTTGGTTAAAACTCGCATCTGTTTCGATTTGATCTGGCTGCAGTTGAATACGATGATAACCTCGCTCACGGCGATCGAATTCTGCGAGCGCTTCTTTATTCACTTCGAGTAAAACGCCATTAACCTGTCCATCGCCTTGGTTCACCACTAATGGAGAGAGGCTGTAGCTGTCGTCAATCTTCCCCCAGTAGCGCACCAGTCCATGAGCAATGACGGGAATGGCTTCTCCCGTTTGTCCGGTTAACTTACGTGACGCAGAATTAATCAAACTGCCATAGCCAAATATGTACATCTTCGTTGCATCCCTTAACTGATGGTTGTGTCTCTCACCGTTTATACCTAACCCGCCTCTGAAGCACAACTTTACCTCTTAAGTATAATCTTAATTATAAACATGTATTTTTTATGCATGTTTGTGGTAGCATCAATATTGTAGTTGAGTCAACCAGCATCAAGAGACGCTTGAGGGCAAGATAATGCTGAATATCACCGATAAAAAAGTGGAAGAAAAAATCCCCGCATGGCTGCGATTAGGCTTTCGGCCGTTTTTTCTGTTTGGGTCGATTTACGCCATTGTTGCGATCGCGTTGTGGGTGTGGATGTTCCAAGGCGGACAGCCAAACGCATTAGCCGTGCCTGCATTATGGTGGCACGTACATGAAATGTTGTTCGGTTTTTCGATGGCCATTGTAGTTGGCTTTGTACTGACCGCGGTACAAAACTGGACTGGCATTAATGGTACCAAGCATTACATGCTTCTGGCTTTATTTGGCTTGTGGTTAGTGCCCCGCATATTGCTTTGGACACAAGCACCGTTATGGTTAACCAGCAGTATCGAAGCGGTATTTTTACTGTTTGTCGCCTATGAGGTGGGCATTCGTGTGTATCGAGCCAAAGGTTGGCGTAATTTGTTTTTCGTTCCACTGTTTCTTTTAGCCATCTTTGCGAACTTTGCAAGCTACGCAACGATAAAAGGTATGCCGCCCTTTAGCTCTTCAGCGGTGTGGCAAGCAATGCTGTGGTGGTTTACCTTGCTGTTGTCAGTGATGGGCGGACGTGTAATTCCATTTTTTACTGCGCGTCGATTTAATTTCGAAAAAGCGCAACCATTGGCTTGGTTAGAGTGGTTCGCGAACTTGCCATTGGTAATGCTATTTGTGCTGAGCTTTTTCCCTGTGACGTTTGCAGAACTAGGTAGTCCTTTGATGCTATTTGCAGGTGTTGCTCAGTTGGTGCGTTTTGTTCGCTGGAAACCTTGGTTAACCCTGAACGAGCCTTTAGTATGGTCGCTGCATGCTGCGTATTTGTGTTTACCACTAAGCTTAATTTTGCGAGGCGTCTGGGGAGATGCATTTGCCAGCCATAACCTCATTCACCTGTTTGCGATAGGTGCGTTAGGCGGTTTGATTTTAGCGATGATTACACGGGTGACGATGGGACATACTGGTCGCATGATCTACAAAGGGCCAAACATGAGCCTTGCGTTTGCAGCGATTACCGCGGCAGCTTTGGTTCGCAGTTTCGCCGTGATCTTTGATCCAGCGAACATGATACTGTGGATTGATATCAGCGGTGGATTATGGATTGTTGCGTTTGGGCTATTTGTGTGGCGCTTTGGTGTGATGCTTGTGACCCCTCGTGTGGATGGTCACCCCGGATAAGATTCTAATGTGAGTAGAGAAAAGAGGAGCCGCGTGCTCCTCTTTTGGTTTTTGTTCTTTATAGGTTTAGTGTTTATTCGTCTTCGTCGTCCGCTTTATTCGTGAGCCCCAAGCGTTTAAATAGCCACCACTCTAGACCAAAAATGACAATTAAGGCGATGCAGAACCAGGTGAATGCCATGGTGGAATCCACGCCTGGCATTCCACCAACATTGATACCGAGTAAACCTGTTAAGAAGCTGGTTGGTAGAAAAATCGTTGCTACCAAAGTAAACAGGTAACTGTTTTTATTGGTTTTCTCATCACGATGATGTTTGATCTCTTCTTGGAAAAGCGCCACTTCTCCAAGATAAAACTCAAGTGTTTCATTTATGCGCGTAATATTATTGTGTGCGAAGCGATATTGATGAGGTCTCAAAGCAATCAATTCTGATTCTGACTCCACAAGATCACGGATAGCGTACTGCTGAGGGCGAATAAAACGCTTGATAGAAATCAGTGCTTTTTGAGTCGCCATATGTTTGTACGTCGACTCATCATTCACGTCGAACTGGTTTAGTGTTTCTTCAATCGTATCAAGGTAAATGTCTATTTTACTGTTTAATCCTTCAATGATCTGATGAAGTAAACTGGCAAGACTTTTTGGGCCTTTGTGTTCCGCTAATGCTTGGCGAATCTCCATGATCGCGCGTGATGGAATTTTACGAGTTGAAATGAGTGCGCCTTGAAAGTAGAGAATTCGAATACTAAGCATATCTTCTGGTGATGCATTGCCGTTCATATTGACGCCTCGTAAAATCAACATGAAGTTCTCGTCATCCAAAGGATGGAAAGATGGTCGGCTTTCGTCGGCTAATAGATGATCAACCGTAGCTCGAGGTACTTGGTTCTGCTCCAGCCAACCACGAATATCAGGATGCAGCCGTTCGCAATGGTACCAATGCTTAGCTTGAATTTGCTCTGCCGTGGTGGATTGTTGAGTTGCTTCTGGGGTTGAGAAGTCCCAATGTTCAATCATAAAACCCATTTTCTTTTCCTTGTTTGAGCCGATACCAAAATAACCTCAAGATACTTCTTTCGCGAGAATTGCATTGCCATACAGAGGCAATACTCTGAGTACGGTACTCTGAAGTCATTGATGCATTATTTTTCAAATGAGTATGATTGTATTTAACGCCAAATGTCTATGAATAGTTGTTCTTATTTGCAATCGAGTGGAGCGCACCAAGGTGTTGTGCTTAAACAACAAAACAAAAAGCCTGCAACTAAGCAGGCTTTATTGTGGGGGAGGGAGGGGAGCTGTTAGCCAACTTGAGAAAGATTAACCACTTTCTGTTGTAGCTTTTTCTTTAAATAGTCCGTTAAGGCCTGTTTTTCTTCCTCGTTCATGTAAAGACCAAGCTTAGTACGGCGCCATAAAATGTCTTCATCGGTCATTGCCATTTCATGGTTCATTAAGTAATCGATCTCACGTTGGTAAACACCACCTGCTTGTGCCGAGAACGTTTGTCCTAAGTCAGCTTCACTTGTTGTGCCTTCCATTAAGTTCCAGGTTTGGGTACCAAACTGTGTGACATAACGAAGAATCAATGCTTCTGGCGCCCAAGTGTATTTAGCGTGAATTTGTTTAGCTAATTGTTCACGACTACAGCTGAAGTTACCACCAGGAAGGGTTTGGTTGGCCGTCCAGTCTTTACCCATTTCAGGTAGGAACGGAGCAAGTTTCTTCATTGCTGCTTCACCTAACTTACGGTAGGTCGTTAACTTACCACCAAAAACAGAAAGCAGAGGTGCATGGTCGTATTCCGCATCGAGCTCTAGCGTGTAGTCTCGTGTGATTGCTTGCGGAGAGTCAGATTCATCGTCACATAAAGGACGAACACCGCTGTATGTCCAAACTACATCTTCGCGAGTCAACTGGTGGACAAAGTGTTGGTTTACGATATCAATGAGGTAATCGACTTCGTCATCTGAGATCGACACTTCACGTGGGTCACCTTTGTATTCCACATCTGTTGTACCAATGATTGAGAACTTATCTAAGTAAGGAATCATAAATACGATGCGATTGTCTTTGTTTTGAAGAATGTAGGCTTGCGGTTCGTTGTGGATACGAGGAACAACGATGTGCGAGCCTTTGATTAAGCGAATGTTACGAGGAGAGGCTTGCTCTAATCCATCATCAAAGAACTGTTTTACCCAAGGCCCCGCAGCATTGACTAACGCTTTCGCTTGACGTTCGAAACGTTGGTCTGTCATCACATCGTGAATAGTAACATGCCAGATACCACCTTCACGGTGTGCTTTTTCCACGCGGCAGTAGTTACGCACTTCAGCATGGTTTTCGCGAGCCGCAAGAACGTTCAGTAATACTAAACGTGCATCATCAACCCAACAGTCAGAGTATTCGAAACCCGTTTTCATTTCTGGTTTTAGCAAGCCAGATTTCGCAAGGTTGACGGTTTTACTGCCTTGCAGCGTCGTACGTTTACCCAAGTTATCGTAAAGGAAAAGGCCACAACGAATCATCCAAGCTGGGCGTAGGAATGGGCGATGCGGTAAACGGAAACGCATTGGTAGTGCGACGTGTGGTGCTTTACGAAGAATAACCTCACGCTCTGCGAGCGCTTCCGAAACTAAACGAAACTCGTAGTGTTCAAGGTAGCGTAAACCGCCGTGTATCAGTTTAGAACTTGCTGAAGAAGTCGCAGATGCGAAGTCATTTGCTTCGTATAAGCCAACACTCAAACCTCGGCCAGCTGCGTCTGCTGCAATACCAGCTCCGTTAATGCCGCCACCGATTACGATCAAGTCTAAGGTAGTGGATGAGCTAGTAGTGGAAGCATTATTTTGTATACTCATAAATTTGACCTCTTGGTGAGCGAACGAGCATTTTAGAACATAATGTAATCCTAGCTCAGGTTTCGTTTGTGATCATCTATTATTTTCGTTTGTGAGCGTTTTGTGTGATTTAGACACAAAAAAACCTCTGTCTAATTAAGACAGAGGTCATTTGAGGGGGAGTTATACGATTGACGTTACTCGTTTTCGGAGTTTGATTCGTTAGCTTCAACCACTTCAAGTGGGATAGAAGCTTCCTTCAAAATTGACAAGATTTCTTCTGGTGGCTGCTTATTGGTAAAGATCATGTTGAGCTGTGCAATATTGCCTAGTTTCACCATAGCATTGCGCCCGAACTTGGTGTGGTCTACGGCAAGAAATACACTACGGCTATTGTCAATGATCGCTTGTTTGACCCGGACTTCGTGGTAATCAAAGTCTAATAGCGAGCCATCGAAGTCGATACCGCTAATGCCGAGAATACCAAAGTCGAGACGGAACTGTTTAACGAAATCGAGGGTAGCCTCGCCAACAATACCGCCGTCTCTGCTGCGGACTTCTCCACCCGCTAAGATGACTTTGATTTCAGGGTTAGGGAAAAGAATGGTCGCAACATTGATGTTGTTGGTGACAACACGCAACTGTTTATGGTTTTTATTGAGCGCTCGCGCAACTGCTTCTGGTGTAGTGCCAATATCGATGAATAGTGTGGCACCATCTGGAATGTGTTTGACTACCTCGTCTGCAATGACATCTTTTTCATTGAAGTTGAGCGCTTTACGCGTGTTGTAAGATGTGTTTTCAGAACTGAGAGGAATAGTGGCTCCACCGTGATAACGACGAATTTTGTTGTCATCGGCGAGTTCATTGAGATCGCGTCGGATGGTTTGTGGGCTGACATTGAATCTTTCTACCAACTCATCCGTGCTGACATAGCCTTGTTTTTTCACCAGCTCAACAATCTGCTGGTGTCGAGGTATTTGCTTCACTTACCACTCCCTTGTGCATTGGTAACGGCCAATGCTTCAAATTCGAAGCTCTATTGTGCTCGAATTTGCTCGTTGTGAGAAGTAAGCGAGTTCAGGAATCGGGGATAAAGCGCAAAAAGAGCGCACAAATGGCGCTCTTCTTTTCTTATGGAGATGAGATTAATCTTCTTCGTCGTGAAGTTCAGACCAGGTTTGTGCACATTTCACTGCACGTTTCCAGCCCTTGTAACGACGATTGCGTTTTTCTTCATCATCGTGTGGCTCAAAGGTGCGATCAAGTACCGCTTTATTCTGCAACTCATCAATGCTATCCCAGTAACCAACTGCAAGGCCGGCAAGGTAGGCTGCACCAAGAGCGGTAACCTCAGTTACTTGAGGGCGGTGTACTTCTGTGTTCAATACATCGGATTGGAATTGCATTAGGAAGTTGTTCGCTACTGCACCACCATCGACGCGAAGGTTCGCAAGCTTAATGCCTGAGTCAGCTTGCATCGCATCCAGTACGTCACGAGTTTGATAAGCGATGCCTTCCAATGTTGCACGGATGATATGGTTTGAATTCACACCGCGAGTAAGGCCGACAATCGTGCCACGTGCGTAGGCATCCCAGTATGGAGCGCCTAAACCAGTAAATGCAGGCACGACATAAACGCCGTTTGATGTATCCACTTTTGTCGCGAAGTATTCAGAGTCTTCTGCACCGTTTAGGATTTTCAATTCATCGCGTAGCCATTGGATAGAAGCTCCACCCATGAATACGGCACCTTCAAGTGCATAAGCTGGTTCGCCTGCAGGACCACAAGCCAAAGTAGTTAGAAGGCCATGTGTCGAAGTGACTTTTTCTTGGCCAGTATTCATTAGCAAGAAACAACCCGTACCGTAAGTGTTTTTCGCTTGACCCGCTTCAACACACATTTGGCCGTAAAGCGCCGCTTGTTGGTCACCTGCGATTCCAGAAATAGGAATACGAGTACCGCCTTTACCACCGATGTTGGTTTTACCGTAAATTTCCGATGAGCGCTTCACTTCTGGCATCATAGATGCTGGGATGCCAAGCTCATCTAACATTTTTTGATCCCAACATAGATCGTTGATGTTAAACAGCATGGTACGCGATGCGTTAGTGTAGTCGGTTACGTGAACGCGACCTTGAGTCATCTTCCAAACTAACCAAGTATCGACAGTACCAAACAACAGCTTACCTGCTTCTGCGTCTTCTCGTGCGCCTTCAACATTGTCCAGAATCCATTTAACTTTGGTACCGGAGAAGTAAGGGTCAAGCACCAAACCAGTGTTGTCACGTACATAGTTTTCGAGACCGCGTGCTTTTAAATCTTCACAGATATCAGCAGTACGGCGACATTGCCATACAATCGCATTGTAAACGGGTTTACCTGTTTCTTTGTTCCAGACGATAGTCGTTTCACGCTGGTTAGTAATACCGATAGCCGCTAATTGGTCGCTACGGATGCCAGACTTAGCTAGAGCTTCTACTAAGGTAGAGCTTTGTGTTGCCCAGATCTCCATTGGATCATGTTCAACCCAACCAGCTTCTGGATAAATCTGAGTAAATTCGCGTTGCGCGACGCTTACGATGTTCGCATCATGATCAAGAATCACTGCGCGAGAGCTTGTTGTACCTTGGTCTAGGGCAACAATGTATTTTTGCTCAGTCATGGTAAGAATCCTTTTGTTTCGTTATTTATATTTTAGTAAATGTTCGAGTTACGTCAGTTTTAAGCTCTAGCTTCTTCTGTTTCTTCTTCCGTCTCACATTGGTTTGGAATCGTGCAACCGTGACCTTGTTGTGGAAGGTAAGCGGCAATCGCTTTTGGATACAACCAACCACCAAAACACGCACCTGCAATCGGAGCAAGTAAAGGCACGATAAAGTAAGGAATGTCTTTAGCACCTGTCAGAGCGTAATCCCAACCAGCGAAGTAAGCGAACAGCTTTGGTCCAAAGTCACGAGCAGGGTTCATCGCAAAGCCTGTTAGTGGGCCAAGTGAACCACCGATGACGGCAATCAAAATACCGATCAATAGAGGGTTCATTGCGCCACGTGCCGCGCCGTTATTTTCATCGCCCAGAGCCAGAATCGCAAACATCAGCACAGCAGTGATAACGAATTCCACAGCAAAAGCACCAAAGAAAGAGAGGGAGGCATGCGGATAGGTTGAGAAGATACCAGCAGTTGCTAGTGCATCTTGGCTGCTGCGAACGAAGTTATGAGCGATTTCGTAGTCGGTGAAAAGGTTGCTGTATAAGCTGTATACCAATGCAGCAGAACAGAATGCCCCAAGCATTTGAGCGATAATGTATGGCACCACTTTCGCCTTATCAAAACCATGGAACATAGCAAGTGCGATGGTAACGGCAGGGTTGATGTGTGCACCAGAGACGCCAGCCGTACAGTAAATAGCGATGGCGACACCGAAGCCCCATACAATACTGATTTCCCATTGTCCAAATGATGCGCCTGTTAGAACTAAGGCTGCAACACAGCCTACGCCGAAGAAAATAAGTAGTCCTGTACCGATAAACTCGGCCAAACATTCTCCGAGCAGAGAGGGGTGTTTGTTCGTTGTCATGTTAAAAGTCCTTTGATCATTTTTGCCTGTCTAGCACGGTACTATTGTGCATATATAAACGTTTGCGAAAACAAACGAGCGTTAAAAATGAGCGTTTGAGCATAAATTTGTTAATCAAAGTCTTCGTTTTTGTTAAATGGCGCATCTTTTAACCGGAAAAGAACACAACGAAAATAATTTATTTGTCACGAGGCCAGTGTTGAGAGCGCTCAAATTACCGATGTGAAAAAGAATGCACAACTGGTAAGAGGAGTTTTGTGAAGCTGCTACGTGCTTGGAGATTTATTACACAGAACTTGTGTAGCAGTTAACCCTAAAGGAGTAGGAGAATGTCAAATGTATCAAGGGCTAGCAGTGATATAAAAAAATACGCTGTCATGTTTGGACTTTTAGAAAAAATCGTCATCCCATTGATACCAATAGGATGAGTTGAGAAGAGAATAAACGCTGTTAATGTCTTGTGTTTGTGAATCATTGCTTCGGCTTGTATTCAGATAAAAATTGTTTTTTTTATTTCGTTTGATGCTAAACGTGATCGTTTTTCAGCTTTTTAGTTATTAGTTGGTTCGGAGCGAGTAGGGCAGGCGTAAATCGCCCTTTTTACGGTTAGTTTATGTTCTAATTCGAGCCTTTGTTTCAAAGGTTTCGAATTGGAATGCTCAAGTGAGAGGTTTGAATATCAGTTTCATATTAACGAATCTTGAGTAAAGTTGAACGATGATCTAATTAATGCTCATATAATTTACTGTATTTACTTATATTTAATCCATGTGCAACATTTGTCACAGAAATAAAATCCTAACTCCATACAATTCATGAACTTTCGAACGAAGATTTATTTTGTTTCGTTCGCTCCTTTTGTGTTTTTACCATCGCATACAAAATAATGAGGTTCCTATGTTTGGAATATTCAAACCTAAGGCGCACATTGATCGTCTGTCCCCTGGCAGCATCGATAGCACCTACTCTCGCCTCCGTTGGCAACTCTTTATCGGTATCTTTGTTGGCTACGCCGGTTACTATCTAGTTCGTAAAAACTTCAGTTTGGCGATGCCTTATCTTATCGAGCAAGGCTTTAGCCGCGGAGACTTAGGTGTCGCCTTGGCAGCTGTTTCCATTGCATATGGTCTCTCTAAGTTTCTAATGGGCAGCGTTTCAGACCGCTCCAACCCTCGCTATTTCCTTAGTGGCGGCCTATTGATGTCTGCATTAGTGATGTTTTGCTTTGGCTTTATGCCATGGGCGACTGGTAGCGTCACTGCGATGTTCATTTTGCTTTTCTTAAACGGTTGGTTCCAAGGGATGGGGTGGCCTGCTTGTGGCCGAACCATGGTGCACTGGTGGTCACGTAAAGAGCGTGGTGAGATCGTTTCGGTTTGGAACGTGGCGCACAACGTGGGTGGTGGCTTGATTGGTCCACTATTTATTCTTGGCCTGTGGGCATTTAACGATGATTGGCGCACTGCATTTTATGTTCCTGCATTTTTCGCCACGTTGGTTGCTGTGTTTGTTTGGATGACGGTTCGCGATACCCCTCAGTCTTGTGGTCTGCCTCCTATTGAAGAATACAAAGACGATTACCCAGATGACTATGACAAGTCCCATGAACAAGAAATGACAGCGAAGGAAATCTTCTTCAAATACGTCTTCAACAACAAACTTCTTTGGTCGATTGCAATTGCAAACGCATTTGTTTACCTAATTCGTTACGGCGTACTGGACTGGGCACCTGTTTACCTAAAAGAAGCGAAGGATTTCTCGGTAGATAAATCGTCATGGGCTTATTTCTTATACGAATGGGCTGGCATTCCAGGAACACTATTGTGTGGTTGGATCTCTGACAAATTGTTCAAAGGTCGTCGTGCACCTGCTGGTATCTTATTTATGGTGCTAGTGACAGTTGCAGTGATGGTTTATTGGTTTAACCCTGCGGGCAACCCAACAGTAGATATGATGGCGCTTATTGCAATTGGCTTCCTAATCTATGGTCCGGTTATGCTGATCGGTTTGTACGCACTTGAACTCGCTCCGAAGAAAGCGGCAGGTACTGCCGCTGGTCTTACTGGTTTGTTTGGATACCTGGGTGGGGCAGTTGCCGCAAACGCGATTTTGGGCTATACCGTAGACCACTTTGGCTGGGATGGTGGCTTTATCATCTTAGTGGGTTCTTGTATTACTTCTATCGTGTGTTTGATGTACGCCTTCTTAGGTGAACGTGCGCACCACGAGCAAAAAGAGCGCGAGAAGGAAGCGCTAGCGTAATATTTATTTAAAGAGGCAGTGGAATACTGCCTCTTCGCTTTATCAAGGAAATAACAATGAAAACAAAGTCAGTATGTCTTACTTTTTTAGCACTTAGCCTTTCTGCTGGTGCGATTGCGAAGCCGCTTGTCATTGCGCATCGTGGTGCATCGGGCTACTTGCCTGAGCACACGCTAGAAGCCAAAGCACTTGCTTACGCAATGAAACCTGACTACATAGAGCAAGATGTGGTAATGACGAAAGATGACCAGTTGGTCGTGTTGCATGACCATTATCTCGATCGCGTAACGGATGTTGCGGAGCGTTTTCCTGATCGTGCACGTAAAGATGGTCGTTATTACGCGATTGATTTCACTCTGGCGGAAATCAAATCCTTGCGAGTTACCGAAGGGTTCAACATCGATGAGAAAGGCAACAAAGTAGCGGGCTATCCAACCCGATTCCCTATGTGGAAATCTGACTTCACCGTGCCGACGTTTGCTGAAGAGATTGAGCTGATCCAAGGCTTAAACAAAACGCTGGGTTATGACATCGGTATTTACCCAGAAATTAAAGCGCCTTGGTTCCATCGTCATGAAGGTAAGGACATTTCTAAAGCAGTACTTAAAGTCTTGAAGCAGTACGGTTACGGCTCTCAAGACGACAAAGTCTACCTTCAGTGTTTTGATGCGAATGAACTTCAACGCATCAACAGTGAACTCATGCCTGCAATGGACATGGACTTAAAGCTCGTTCAGCTTATGGCTTACACGGACTGGAACGAAACTATGGTGTACAAAGGCGACAAGGCAACACCATACAGTTATGACTGGATGTTCGAAGCCGACGGAATGAAGAAAGTAGCGAGTTACGCGGAAGGAATTGGACCTTGGAAGCCGATGCTGGTGGATGATAAGTCAACCAAAGACAATATCATCATCAAGCCGTTGATGAAGGCTGCAAAAGACGCTGGCTTGCAAGTGCATCCATACACGTTCCGCGCCGATCCAGGACGCATTCCAGCGTACACTGACAGCTTTGAAGGCATGATGGATGTGTACTACAACCAAGTAAAAGTGGATGGTTTGTTTACTGATTTCCCAGATAAAGCGGTCAGCTTTTTAAATCAGTAATCACGCATTTTTCTTTAAGCTAAAAAATCCCCCAACAGTTTCCTGCTGGGGGATTTTTCTTAACTATTTATTAGTTGTTTTTATGCAGTTCGCTGTTCAGTTCAACCGCGCTCTTGTTAGCAAGACATTCGATTTGACCTGTTACAGAGTTACGACGGAACAGTAGGTCAGAAACTCCAGCAAGATCGCGTGCTTTCACCACTTCGACTTCTTGACCGTCAGAATCTAGCATGCGTACTTTAGAACCAGCAGTTACGTACAGACCTGATTCGATAGTACAACGGTCACCCATTGGGAAACCAAGACCTGCGTTCGCGCCTAGTAGCGAGTTTTCACCGATAGAAACCACAACTTTACCGCCGCCAGATAGCGTACCCATGATAGATGCGCCGCCGCCGATGTCAGAGCCGTTACCAACCACTACGCCAGCAGAGATACGACCTTCAACCA
Source organism: Vibrio sp. 1401 (assembly GCF_033340295.1). Lineage (NCBI taxonomy): Bacteria > Pseudomonadati > Pseudomonadota > Gammaproteobacteria > Vibrionales > Vibrionaceae > Vibrio > Vibrio sp. 1401. Next base: position 17,696 of record NZ_JAWOWF010000024.1, on the reverse strand, counting down.
TGCTTACGCCTGTTGTACCCGCGTTGAAGTTGATGAAGCCTTCGTGCATTACTGTTGTGCCTTCGCCAACGTGTGCGCCAAGACGTACGCGAGAAGTATCAGCGATACGAACGCCAGTTGGTACCACGTAGTCCACCATTTTAGGGAACTTGTCTACGCAATCTACGCTTAGTGCACGACCCGCTAGGCGAGCTTCGATTTGACGCTCTGCTAGTTCAGGTAGATCGATTGGACCTTCGTTAGTCCATGCGATGTTGTGCAGTAGACCGAAGATGCCGTCTAGTACCGTGCCGTGTGGTTGAACTAGGCGGTTAGAGATAAGTTGAAGCTTTAGGAAGCCTTCAGCAACGCTTTGTGGTTGTTCGTCAGTTGCAAGGATAACCAGTACAAGTGGTTGTGCTGATTCTGCTGCTTTTGCTGCGAAAGATGCGTTTGCCGCATCGCCGTTTGCTTCAAATGCTGCTGCCAGTTCTGCGCTTTGTGCTGCAGAGATCTCGATAGCTTGGTTGCCTTGCTCGTAACCTGCTACTGCTGCTAGTGCGTTAACAAGCGCTTCGCTTGGGTTAAGAACTGGGTTTGGGAAAAACGCTTCGATGATTTTGCCGTCGCGGTTTTTAGTTGCCGTACCAAAGGCTAGAGAGAAGAAAGCCATAGTTGATCTCCATGTGTTGAGTCTTGTGTCTCGTCTGTTCACTGACAAGAAATAATTAAGTTGTCAGTCATCATAAAGAGAGTGTTGGGGAGTTTAAAGAGGGGAAATGGAGAAAGTCCGTAGATGGATACCTTTTGTCTTTTTAGAGATATGTTTGTCTGATGAGAAATGTGGCTACGAGGTGGTCTATTGGGGGAGTTTTGCTGAAACGATAGAAGGCAGTTTCTTGTCTCGGCTCTAGAAAGAAAGGGCGTTTTCCTATTCTGGCGAGTTCTTTCGAGATACAGAGGTATGTTTTTAATTGTTTAGAACAAGGTGTCGTATAAGTTCAAATAAATTTGGCGCAAGCTTGAGGCGGCTCGGTTTTGAGATAAATAATTCTTTATATTCATATTGATTCATATTAAGGTTGATCTACGTTTTTAAGCATTTTCAATGAGATCAGTATGGGTAAAAAAGTCGTTACGGTTACAACGTCTGAGCTGGAAAGAGATTTGTTTAATGTGACTGGTGATAAGTTATTCGCTTCCAAGCAAGCTTCGCAATTTCAAATATTTTATGCAGGTTCAGTGATAGATTCTATTAAGTATAAGAGAGGGGTGATATCCAAAGATGATCTTTTACTTAATCAACATATAAGGTGGGAGCATAATAAGGCCCATAGTTATCGCTTGGCCAAAAACATCCTTAAAAAAACAGGGCAATGTCGTCCTAAGAATGTAGCTGCTCATCATATTGTATCATGGAAAGACATTAGAGCTGCAAAGTCCAGAATGAGGCTATCAGCATTTCGAATCGATATAGATAGTGCGGAAAATGGTGTATTTTTACCAAGATGGAATAAACATGTGCCCCATTCGCAAATGGTTGAAGCTTATTCTCACTCCTGTATCCATACTTCATTTTACTATTTGAACGTTGAACATTTACTTGAAAATACGATTGCTCAGGATGCAGATAGAGAAGATATCGTTGAGGTTTTAGAGGATATTGGAGACGACTTGAAAATGGGCATGTTTCCAATAACCAGAAAAATAAGGGCGAATGAAATTGCAGTTTAAAAAACAAACTTTTACTAAGGTATTTGGTATTCAGCCAGATGTGGATAAATATTTATATCTAGAGCACACGAGCCTATTAGGTTTAGACGACGTGAATAATGAAGTTTTACCAATATTCGATGGAGCTTCAAAAATATCAACTTGGCAACCATTGACACTTGATTGGCTCCGGCATGATGATTCCGATGACTTAATAAAACCAATGATTGCTGCCTGGGGTAGCTGTACGTACGTAGTTCGCCATGATATTGCTAGCTTGTTCAAAGATACGCTCGGAGATTGTTGTGAATTCCTACCTGTAAATGTGGATAACTCCATTTGGTATGCACTTAATGTGACTTCTAAATTGGATGCATTACATACTGAACTGTGCGAGATAAACTACAAGCCAAATGGCAGAGTTCATAGAACTAGACCATATAAGCGTTTTGTTATTGATCGTGCTAAAGTTTCAACCCCGAGGCTCTTCAAATTAAGTGGTTCTCCAATAAGCATCTATACTTCAAATACCGACAATAGCTTTTTAAATCTAGTGACTAAAAACGAGTTTACCGGGGTTAGTTTTTATGAAGTAGAGAGTGTTTAACTTCAGGAATAAAAAAACGCCGCATAATGCGACGTTTTTTCTAAACAAATGAGAGGCTTATGCAGCGTCTTCTTGGTCGCTATCTTCTTCAACAGCTTCAAGCTTCTTTGCTTTTTTTGGTGCAGGTTTACGTTTTGCACCAAGAGCGTAAAGCACTTCTTCTTTGTTTTGCGCAAGGAACATTGCAAGATCTTCTTGCTTACCTTCGTCTTCTAGAAGTTCACTTTTACCCAGCAGTGAGAATAACTCGTCTGCCATATCCAGCATTTTGTCGTATGCGTCAGCTTCCGCTTTAGAGGTAAAAGTCATTTTCTCTTCTCCATTGCGTTCTACCACGTACTTGACGATTACAGCCATGGTTGGTCCCCTAATTTGGTGTATTGATACTGGCTTTTTATACAGTTTTTGACCAATCAAGTCTAGCGACAAGCCTCAGAATGAGAGACACGTACAACTAACTGACTAGCATTTAAACTATCTTGGTTTCACTTTGCGGATTTGTCCGCCAAAGGAAGGTTTGTTGGTCGCTCCCAATCTTGGCAAAATTCGATAAACGTTCTGAGCAATGGGCTTTGATATTTCTCTTTATGAACCAGTAACCAGAAGCGACGTTTCATATCTAAAGGCATGTCGAGCAGTTTTACGCGGCCGTCACGAATAGCAGGTTCTGCAGACAAACGTGACAAACAGCCCAAGCCTAACCCTGCCGATACTGAGTTGATCAACGCTTCGGTGGTATTGAGCTGAAAAGCTTCATGCCAATGTTCCAAGCGCGGCGCGACAACGCGCATAAAAAATTCGCGTGAACCAGATCCTGCCTCTCGCAATATCCATTCACTGTTTTCTAGCTCGGTTAAGTTTACTGGCCCTTCGTGCGCGGCTGGGGAATTGGGCGCGCAAATCACGCACATTTCATCTTCGCTAAACTGGGTAGACTGCAATTCAGGGTGAAGTGTTTTGCCTTCAATGAGGGCTATGTCTAACTCGTAATCGGTCAGCATGTCGCAGATTTGTGCGGAGTTAGAAATGAACAGACTTTGAGAACGATGGTTCGTTTGCTGACGAAATTCGCTAAGCAAATAGGGCGCGACTTGGTTGCCAATGGTGTCGCTGGCACCAATGCGAAGTTGGCCCGATAGCGCTTGGTCACCATCGAAAATGCTCTCGATGTCCTTGGCTCGGTTGAGTAATTCATCCGCCAGTGGCAGTAGTTTTTGACCTTCTTGGTTCAAAATCAGTCGGTTATTAACACGATCAAATAAGTGATGGCCGATCTGCTTTTCTAATTCTGAGAGTGCCATGCTCACTGCGGCTTTCGATAAAAAGAGACTATCAGAAGCCGCTGTGAGCGTTTTGTGCTGCGTGATCGTCGTAAACACTTTCAGTTGTTTAAGAGAAATGTGACTTGCCATACCCCACCGTTAAGTAATTCTGAACGTTTGTTTTAAATAATTAGATATATCGGAACGAAGTGCAAGCGTATTATACGTCCCATCAAGAGTGAGTCTGGTTGAGGTCATCATGATTCAAAGAACAAAAGCAAAAGTAATGGGAGCACCAACTCCAATGGCGGGTTTGGCTCTTGGTATTGCAAGCTTGGGCTGGAGTTGGGAGAACTTCGCCGAATTACATGGCTACGGACAGTGGATTAGTGCGGGTATCGCGAGCATATTGTTGGCTATATTGGCAACCAAGTTTTTGCTACATAATCATCTATTGAGACAAGATCTTGCTCATCCGGTTGTGGGCAGCGTGGTTCCGACATTTGCGATGGGCACTATGGTGGTATCGAACTCTCTCGGCCATTTTTACCCATTAGCTGGCGATGCGCTTTGGCTGATTGCGGTGGTTTTGCACATCGTATTCTTGGTGAGCTTTGTTTACCATCGCGCCAAAGATTTTGAATTGCACCACATGGTTCCTAGTTGGTTTGTACCGCCTGTGGGTATCATCGTTGCGGATGTGTCTTTCTCTGGCAACCCGATGTTAGCACCAGTGGCACAAGGTGCATTGATGTTTGGTATGGTGGCGTACGCGATTATGTTGCCGATGATGATTTACCGTTTCATGTTTACCCATGAAATTCCGGATGCAGCGAAACCAACAATGGCAATTATGGCGGCACCAGCAAGTCTATCATTGGCAGGGTACTTAACGGTCACTGCGACACCATCACCAGTGATCATCGCTATGCTATTTGGTATCGCGGTATTGATGACAGCCATCATTTACCTCGCATTCTTTAAATTGCTTAGACTGCCATTTAGCCCAGGCTATGCGGCGTTCACTTTCCCGATGGTGATCGGTGCGACGGCGCTGTTTAAAATGGCGAATTGGATGGAGTTGCAAGGATTGGCTGCGCACTATGTTCAACAAGTGCGAGGCTTAGCTAGTCTTGAGTTGATTGTGGCAACATTTGTTGTCTCTTATGTGGCCTTACAATACATCAACAACTTGTTGATTCAGCCACGCTTGATGCACGCTCATCACGCTTAAATAGCAGATAGGAAAAAGCCTCTTGGTCTTACAACCAAGAGGCTTTTTTATTTCAATCGGCGTCGATGTTGGACACTAGCCTTTTTTGTAAAATCGCGACATCTCATCCAGAGAATAACGAATGATATCGACAGGAATTTTCTGTTCTTTCTCGACTTTTAACTGGCGATTCAGTTGCTGAGAGTGCCCGCCAGGGTTGACCACAAGCATCAGTTCTTTGCCGACCAATGCATAGTTGTAGTAGCTGCCTGCAATATACCAATCGCGAGAGGCAGAGCTATCAAACAAGTTATGACCAACGCTGTATGAACTCGTTGTGCCTTGAACGTCAAACAGCGTATTCATCATGGTTGGCACGACGTCAAAATGGGTCGTGCGGTAATCAACTTGCTCTGGCTGACGATTTGGCATGTACACGTAAAGAGGCACATGTACTTGAACGTCACTGTAGTTACCCGTGTGGCCCCAATAGTTCATCTTATGGTCGTTAAACTCTTCACCATGATCTGATGAAATCACCACAATGGTGTTGTCTAAGTCGACATTTTTCAGCACATCACCAATCAAGCTGTCGATGTAGTACAACGAGTTCTTGTATCGATTGTGGTAAAGCGAAGCGTCAAAATCGTTGTTGAGCAAAATGTGGTCAACGCGTTCCCAGTATGGTTTGAATTTCGCAAATTCAGGTTCAGGAAACACCGTACCGTGGGCGGCATCGTAGAACAGAAAACCAAAGTACGGCTTGTCGCTGTCCTGCTTTTGGAACTCGATGAACTTGTCTGTTATCTGCTGATCGCGCTCGACAGCTGTTTCTCCAGTTTGTTTCAGGGTCAAGTCCGACACTTTTTTGAATACCGTGCGAGAAAGTGGCGGGCTGGTGAGCGGTGCCGAGCCAAAAATGCCCATGCGGTAGCCTTCTGCTTGCAGCGTATCCATAAAAACAGGAGAGCGTTGACTTGCGTAAAAGCTTTCCCAGTAGGTCGCTGGCAAGCTGTAAAACAGGCTGAAAATACCCGCTTGAGTTGAGTTGCCGCCGCTCATATGTTGTGTGAAATTCACTGTTTTTTCGGCGAACTTGCTGACATTTGGCATGACTTCCGGCGTCGCATCACTGTAGCGCCACGCATCAACCAAGATAAACAAGACATTGGGTTGTTTCTCTTTGCTTTGCACTTGAATCGGCGCAAGCGGATAGTTGAGTGAGCTACGTTCAATGTTGGTTAACTCTACGCGGTTCTTCGATGCAATGTTCTCATCCACTAGGTCGTGTTTGTAAATAAATTTACGAGCCGTCAGCGGGTAGTAAAGTGGCCAGTTATTCGAAAACTGACTGACTTCATCGTCGTAAAGTGCGTTTTTGTACGCATGAATCATCTGCGTGCTAAGCAATACAGCAAACCAAACGCTGATCAAAACGAACTTAGCTCGGCTTTGTGCCAGTTTATTACTTACCCAAACGGTACAGGCGAGCCCGATCACCAGAACGGCAACTTCACTGACGAAGATAAGCCAACTCATCCAAGAAATATCGAAGACATCACCGCCACCTTCGAAAAACATACGGATTAATAGGGCGTTGATGTGAAGTTTGTATTGCTGAAAAACGAGGATATCGACTTTAAACATGATCAATAGACAGATCGCGATAGCGATCACGATACCTTTGAATGCTCGAGTCGGTAGAAAAGAGAGCAATAAACTCAACAACATAAATGGAAGAGCGATCAAGCCCAGCCAGCCATATTGAGTCGAAACCAAATAGTAACCTTGCAACAAGGTTAGCGGTTCATTCTGATTGTTAGACAACACAAAAGGATAACAAGCGATCGACAGGTACACTGCAAAGCAAGCAAAAAAAGCAATCAGCCAAGCGCTGTTGGAAGACAGTTTGCGAAACATACTTTTTGTTTGTTTATAAATTATGGGTAGAGGGAGTATAAAACAGTGTTTTTTATTATGGAATAGTTGCGACGAATGTCACATTTTGTATGGAAATGTCAGACTTGATTGACATGTGAAAATTCAGAAGATTCATACTCTATTTGAGTGATATATAACCTTTTGTTTTTTCCGAACGCGAGATCACTGCGGGTTTAAATGGGGCTGTGCTAAGCTAGCTAACAGTTTCAATCGGCGCTCGGTATTCCCAATTTGTTTACTGTTTATCACTCCAACCAAGTTGACGTTCTTAAATCACTCCTTGTCGAACTGATTCGAATCAGTCCGCTGGAAAACCCGTTCGAAAAAGAACAAATTCTGGTTCAAAGTCCAGGCATGTCCCAGTGGCTAAAAATGGAATTGGCCAAAGAGTTTGGTGTTGCCGCGAACATTGATTTTCCGCTCCCTGCGACTTTCATTTGGGAAATGTTTACGCAGGTATTGCCAGACGTGCCAAAACGCAGTGCGTTTAACAAAGAAGCGATGACGTGGAAGTTGATGCATTTGCTTCCGGGGCTTCTCAACCAAGAGGTGTTTTCGCCGTTAGCGCAGTACCTCAAAGATGACATTGACCACTCTAAGCTGTATCAGCTGGCTGAGAAAATTGCCGATATTTTCGATGGTTACTTGGTGTATCGTCCGGAATGGATCGCAAGTTGGGAAGCTGGGCAGAGTGTGCCAGAGCTGGAAGATGAGCATCCGTGGCAGCCGATCTTATGGCAAGCGTTGTATGATCACACTGTGTCATTAGGACAGTCTCCATATCACCGTGCCAACCTTTATGAGCACTTTATCGACACGTTAGAGAGTTTTAACGGCAATTTTGACCATTTACCCAAGCGTTTGTTTGTTTTTGGCATTTCTTCGTTGCCGCCTCGCTATATGGATGCGCTAAAAGCAATTGGTGAACACATCGACGTGCATCTGATGTTCACCAACCCGTGTCGTTATTACTGGGGTGAAGTTCGAGATCGCAAATATCTGGCTCGTTTGGCGGCGAAACATCGTCAGCACGTTGTGTGGCAGGACGATCACTCGGAAGTGCAAGGTGAAACTGAGCAACTGAAAGGATCACTGGAAGATAATGTGATCGATGAGCTGCACACCGATGTGGTCGGAAACAGTCTGTTGGCATCCATGGGTAAACTCGGGCGCGACAATATGTATCTGTTGTCTCAGCTGGAATCTCATGAAATTGAAGCCTTTGTTGATGTTGAGCGCGACAGTCTGCTCCATCAATTGCAAGCGGATATTCTCAATCTTGAAGAACATCAAGATGACCAACAGATTGAAAACAGTCATCACAAACAAGTGGTTAGCTTGGGTGATAAATCACTGAGCCTACACGCTTGTCACAGCCCGATGCGTGAAGTGGAAGTGCTGCATGATCAACTGTTGGCGATGTTCGATGCTGACCCAACGTTAAAACCGCGCGATATTATCGTGATGGTCGCGGACATCAACGCTTACAGCCCTGCGATTCAGGCGGTCTTTGGTAACGCGCCGGGTGAGCGTTTTATTCCATATTCGATTTCTGACCGAACCGCCGATCAAGAGAGCCCAATTCTGGCCGCATTTATGCAGTTGGTGAACTTACCCAATACGCGCTGTTTGGCATCAGAACTACTCGAACTTCTGGAAACTCCGGCGATATTAAAGCGTTTTGAACTCAGCGAAGGTGATTTCTTACAAGCTAAACAATGGGTTGAGGAATCGGGAATTCGCTGGGGATTGGACGCCAATACCGGACGCGAATTTGAACTGCCGGAAACCCGTCAAAACACATGGCAATTTGGTATTCAACGCATGTTGCTTGGCTACGCGATGCCAGAATCCGCAGGTTTGTTTGAAACCGAGCAAGGCAGTTTGTCTCCGTACAACGAAGTGCAAGGCATGGGCGCAGAGCTGGCGGGCAAGTTGGCACACTTTATCCAACAAATTAGCACTTATCGAAGCAAACTTTCTCATGTTCAAACTATCGATGGTTGGCGAGAGACTTTGGTTTCACTGCTGGATGACTTCTTCTCAGTTGAGTTAGAAGGCGAAATGGCGCTCAAATCCATTCGCGATACGCTCAGCCAACTCAAAGAGCAGTTAGCTGATGCCGCATTTGATGATGCTTTATCGCCGTCGATCATCAGCCAATACCTTCAAAATAAATTATCTGGCACACGAGTCAGCCAGCGCTTCCTTGCTGGTCAAGTGAACTTTTGTACCCTGATGCCGATGCGCTCTATTCCGTTTAGAACCGTATGTCTACTGGGGATGAATGACGGCGTGTACCCGCGTTCTATGCCGCCAGAAGGCTTTGACTTGATGACAGGAAGAACCAAACCGGGCGACCGTTCGCGCCGAGATGATGACCGTTACCTATTCCTCGAAGCCATGTTGTCTGCACAGCAAACGCTCTACATCAGTTATGTTGGCCGTTCAATCCAAGACAACACCGAGCGAGTGCCTTCGGTTCTGGTTTCTGAGCTGATGGAATACTGTCACCAAAACTATTGTTTAAGTGGTGATGAAGCGTTGCCCGTTGATGAGTCTGGCGACAACTTATTAAATGCGTTGGTGAATACCCACGCCATGGTGCCGTTTAGCCCAAGTGCGTTCCAAGGCATGCATGCTAGCTACGCGAAAGAGTGGATTCCAGCGGCATTGACTCAAAGCAGTCAATCGCAAGGCTATGTCCGTCGTGATTTTAATCGGGCATTAGACGACTATCTGTTGGGAGCGACGTTCCCGCTTGAGCTCGACTTAGTCGAGTTGCAACGTTTCTGGCGTTTACCAGTGCAGTATTTTTTCAATCGTCGTTTAAAAGTAATCTTTGAACCGCCACTACCGGTGATGGAAGACGACGAACCCTTTGTTTTAGGTGGTTTGGAAAGCTATCAAATGCGTGATGAGCTGTTAGAAACCTTGCTTGAAGCGACATTGATGCAGCCAGAGAAAAAAACAGAGGTGCTTAAACACTTTATGAGTCAACAGCGCGCGCAAGGCAAACTGCCGGTGGGGGCGTTTGGTGATATCGAATTTGAAACCAACCGAGTTCAGGCGGAAGAGCTGGTGGATAAACTGGCGTTTTTATCTGGTGCGCCTCAAGACGATTTGGAAATCGACCTGACGTTTGATTCCTTGTTTGAGCGAAATGAAGGCGAAGAGAAAAACGTTCGCCTAACAGGTTGGCTAACTCAATGCTACCAATCCGGTTTGATTCGCTATCGAAGCGGTAAGATTCGATCGCAGGATTACCTTGCAGCGTGGATCGATCACCTTGCCATGTCGGCGTCGGGTCATGCTAAGAAAACTCACATCATTGGTTACGATCGTAAAGAAGGCGCGCTGCATTTGATCTACCCAGAAATTGCCGATGCGCAGTATGCCAAACAGCTACTGACTGAATTAGTTCGCTTATTTTTCGAAGGCATGACTAAGCCTTTGCCTTATTTCCCGAAAACGGCGTTGGCTTGTGTTGAAGCGGGCTTTAGCCGCGGTCAGTGGGTCGATGACGAAGAGAAATCTTTGAAGAAAATGGCTGACGCATTCAATGATGGCTTCATGAGCCCGGGCGAAGGCAGTAATGCGTACATCTCTCGAATTTGGCCTGCTTGGAATGATGAGTTGGCCTCAGAAGTTCGTTTGCTGACAGCATTAGTACTGCAAGGTGCGCGCTTAGCGGTTCAAGACGCTGATGATGTAAAAGCGTAATAAAGACAGCTGGATAAAGAGAAGGAAGAGTAGGGTGGCCGCCAGAAAATCATTATTTTTTGTAGGGCGTTCGCTGTACGGCCACAAGGTCAGAGGGACCATGATACTTTTGTTTAATTCATTTGAGTTGTGCCGCCAAAAAGGTTTGGCTTATCTCGTGGGGCGCATACTAACGGTACGTCTTATGGATAACCGTGAGAAAGATCTCACAAAGCTCTAAATTATCCAACTTGTTAAACATATTAATAGAATTTTTAACTATAGATCACATTTATTAGGTGATACGTCCTAGTAAATAATCCGGAGAGATTCAGCGTTATGGATCAAATGTCAGGTGCAGAGTGTCCTCTACATACGTTAGACCGCACAGAGCAACCTCAACCAACGCCACTAGAACCGATGACGTTTCCTCTGCACGGTGCGAGGTTAATCGAGGCATCAGCAGGTACAGGTAAAACCTTCACTATTGCAGGTTTATATCTGCGTCTTTTGCTTGGTCATGGCAGCGCGGAAACTCGACATCGCGTACCGCTTACGGTCGACCAAATTCTGGTTGTAACCTTTACCGAAGCGGCAACTGCGGAATTACGCGATCGTATCAGGGCAAGAATCCATGATGCGCGAATCGCGTTTGCGCGTGGACAGAGTTCCGACCCGGTGATCCAACCTTTGCTTAATGAGTTTGACGATCACAAGCAAGCCGCAGAAATTTTATTGCAGGCAGAGCGTCAGATGGACGAGGCGGCGGTCTACACCATTCACGGTTTTTGCCAACGTATGCTAACGCAAAATGCGTTTGAATCTGGCAGCCGATTTAATAACGAGTTTGTGACCGATGAAAGTCACCTAAAAGCGCAAGTTGTAGCCGATTACTGGCGCCGCAATTTCTACCCGTTGCCATTTACCTTGGCTGGAGAAATTCGCCAGCTATGGGGCTCTCCATCTGCGTTATTGTCTGACATCAGCAATTACTTAACTGGTGCGCCGTTAAGCCTTTCTGTTCCGGCAATGAAAGGCAGTTTGGCTGATCTTCATACTGAAAATTTGAAAAAAATTGATGAATTAAAAGCACAGTGGCGAGAAAGCCAAGATGACTTCTTAACGCTAATTTCAGGTTCAGATATTAACAAACGCAGCTACACCAAAAAGTCTCTGCCGACGTGGTTGGAGGCGGTAAACGCTTGGGCGGCAACGGAAACTACAGGTTACGATTATCCAGACAAGCTGGAGAAATTCGCGCAAAACGTCTTGTTGGAAAAAACACCGAAAGGCAGTGCGCCGCAGCATGCGGTATTTGAAGCCATTGAAACATTTCTTACCAACCCAATCAGCTTAAAAGCGCCACTGCTTGCTCATGCAATTGAACATTGTCGTGTGATGCTGGCTAACGCGAAAAATCAAAAACAGTGGCTCTCTTTTGATGATTTGCTGACGCAACTTTCTGCTTCTATCGATACGGACGAAAGCGAGCTTTTGGCTGAGCGTATTCGTACTTTGTATCCTGTCGCAATGATTGACGAGTTCCAAGATACCGACCCGCTTCAATACAGTATTTTCAGCCGTATTTATCTGAACAACCCAGAATGTGGTTTGTTTATGATCGGTGACCCCAAGCAGGCGATTTATGGCTTTCGTGGCGCAGACATTTTCACTTACATCAAAGCGCGTAACCAAGTAAGTGCCCACTACACGTTAGGAACCAACTGGCGTTCTAGCGCAGATATGGTGCAGGCGGTAAACCAAGTATTTGCTTTGCCAGACAGTCCATTTATCTATGATTCGGACATCCCGTTCTTACCCGTTAAGTACAGTCCCAATGCCGAAAAACGCATTTGGACTATCGGTGGCCAAAAGCAACCCGCGCTGACTTATTGGTTGCAAGAAGCGGACGATAAACCGCTACCAAAAGGCGAGTATTTGACTCGGATGGCGGAGGCGACCGCAAGCCAAATCCAAACCATTTTGACGCAGGCTCAACAGGGGCAAGCGTGTCTGGTGAATGGCGAAAAACAGAAAGCGGTTCAAGCGGGCGATATCGCGGTGTTGGTTCGAACAGGTAGTGAAGGTCGAATGATCAAACAAGCGCTGGCTGAACAAGGCATTGCCAGCGTGTACCTGTCTAACCGAGACAGTGTGTTTACCAGTTCAGTGGCGCAGGATCTACAGCGTTTGCTGCAAGCGGTGCTGACTCCAGAAAATGACCGTGCGCTGCGTGCAAGTCTTGCTTCTGAGCTGTTTGCCCTCGACGCAGCAAGTTTGGATGCACTTAATAACGATGAAGTGGTGTGGGAAAACGCCGTAAACGAATTCAAAGAATATCGCAAACTTTGGATTCAACGTGGTGTGCTGCCGATGTTGCGCGCGGTGATCAGCAAACGCCATATTGCCGAGCGATTACTAGAAGAAGGTGCGAGTTCACAGGGTGAAAATGGTGAGCGAGTACTTACCGATTTAATGCACATTGGTGAACTGCTTCAACACGCCAGTAATGAACTGGATAGCGACCACGGTCTGCTGCGTTGGCTCGCTCAGTCTATCAGTGATGCGGAAAACGGTTTGGGTGGCAGTGATGACCAAATCCAACGTTTAGAATCGGAACGTAACTTAGTGCAGATCGTAACTATTCACAAATCAAAAGGCTTGGAGTATGACCTCGTATTTCTGCCGTTTGTGTTCAGCTATCGAGAAGCCAGTGAAGCCAAATATTACGATGCAGCCAATGACCGCACGGTACTGGATATCACTGGCAACGATGCGTCCATGAAGCAAGCGGACAAAGAGCGTTTGGCGGAAGACTTACGCTTGATATACGTGGCACTAACGCGTGCTGTGTATGCGTGTTTTATTGGAGCCTCGCCTTTGCGCAATGGTCGTTCGACCAAAGAGCCAACTGGCGTACACCGCAGTGCGATTGGCTATTTGATTCAGAATGGTCAAGAAGGTGGCATCAACGATTTGCACCAAGGTTTAACAAAGCAACAAGACGAGCTTGATTGTGTCGTCGTGGCCGATCCGCCGCAGAAACTCGAAGAGAAGTACGTAGCGCCACAAGAAGAAGTACACGATCTTAGTGCGAAAGAACTGCAAAACCCTATCGACAGAAACTGGCGCATCACCAGTTACTCTGGCTTGGTCAAGCAAGGCTCTCATCACGCCGAGCATGATGCCACGATTGAGATTACGGGTTTCGATATCGACTCATCTGAAGAACAAGATGAAGCGGATTTGGTGGAGCCAGAGCGTTCTATTTTTACCTTCCCTCGTGGTGCGCGTCCGGGTACGTTCCTGCACAGCCTGTTTGAGGAAATTGAATTTACTCAGCCAGCCACGACGGAAGAGAATACACAAATCATCCTTGGCTTGATGGAAAGCGAACAGCTCGATGAAGAGTGGTTGCCCATTTTACAGCAATTGATTGATACCGTACTCGCAACGCCGTTGGATGGTAAGTCTTTGCTGCTGAATCAAAAAGCACCGTCGCAACGTTTGGTGGAGATGGAATTTTTGCTGCCGATTGAAGTTTTGTCTGCACCGGCGTTAAACCGAGTCATTCAACGTCACGATCCGTTGTCGGCGAAAGCGGGGGATTTAGGTTTCCAAACCGTGCAAGGCATGCTCAAAGGTTTTATCGACTTGGTGTTTGAACATCAAGGTAAATACTACGTGCTTGACTGGAAATCGAATCATCTTGGCGACGATGTGACGAGCTACCATGGTGAGGCTCTGAAATCGGCCATGGCGGATCACCGCTACGATTTGCAGTACCAGATTTATGCGTTAGCACTGCATCGTTTCCTACACAGCCGATTGGCGAATTATCAATATGAGCAGCACTTCGGTGGTGTGTATTACTTGTTCTTGCGCGGTATGGATGGGCAGAGTGACCACGGCATTTTTGCCGCGAAACCAACTTTCGAGTTCTTACAAGAGATGGATCGTTTGATTGATGGTCAAGCACTTGAAACGCGCTCAACTCAAGCTGGGCAGATGGAGCTACTTTAATGATGACAAATCACAATCTTCATTCTGACCAAGATAGCCTATTGGTAGTGTTGGAACGCTTGGCGCACAAAGGTGCTATTCGTCAGCTCGACTACCAATTCGCCTGTTTTATTGATTCTCAAACGCATGATGAACAGTCGGACAGTCAAGCATTGGCGTTTATCGCTGGTGTTGTCAGTAGTGAGCTTGGCAAAGGACATATCTGTCTGTCTCTGTTCGATGCACAAGGGCAATCTACGGATTTAGCCAGTAAGCTAGGGCTGTTTGGTGAGTCGGCATTGGCGCTTAATACACAGTTGCAAGGCATAGACTGGATTCATGTATTACAAAATTCCAGCGTGGTCGGCGCGCAAGGAGAAGCCTTGCCTTTAATGTTCGATGGTGAGCGTCTGTATCTGCATCGCTATTGGCATTATGAAGTGACACTGGCGGAAAAGCTCAATCAGCTGGGCGCCGCAGTTAACTTGCAACCACAAGAGTTTGCGCGATTATCCGAGTTGCTCAACCATTTATTTGCACGCCAATACCATTTTCTGTTTAACGCGTTAGGCAAAGCAGTAGAAGCGGGAAGCAGCAACCAAGTGTTGCGTCAACAATTGGTGTGTGACCACCTTGATGTGGTCGCAAGCGAATCGTTGGATTGGCACGTCATTGATTCCGTGCTTAGCAATGCGCGCAAGGTTCAGGATTTACAAACACTGGATGAACTCGTGCCACTCTCGGCTTGCGTGAACTGGCAAAAAGTCGCGGCGGCAGTTGCGTTAACCCGTCGATTTGCTGTGATTTCTGGTGGCCCAGGTACGGGTAAAACGATGACAGTAACCAAGTTGCTTGCTGCTTTGATTGAACAGGCGACGCAAGAGAAAAATCTAACCATCAAGCTGGTGGCCCCGACGGGGAAAGCGGCGGCGCGATTAACCGAGTCCATTGGTAAAGCGGTGCAAGAGCTGCCAGTTTCTCCGGAGCTAAAAGCCAAAATTCCGACTGAATCAAGCACCTTGCATCGGTTGCTGGGCGCGATTCCTAATAGCGCAGAATTTCGTCACAACAAGCAAAATCCACTGCATTTGGATATTTTAGTTATCGACGAAGCGTCGATGGTCGATTTACCAATGATGTACAAAGTGGTTGATGCCTTACCGAAACATGCGCGGCTGATTTTGCTAGGTGATAAAGATCAACTTGCTTCAGTTGAAGCAGGGGCCGTGTTGGGTGATATCTGTTCGTTCCACGCATTGGGTTATGGAAAAGAGCAGGCGTCAGCCATTGCAAAACTGACGGGTTTCGATACTTTAGCCCATACGGGTAACAGTGCATCTAGCATTGCCGATAGTTTATGTATGCTGCAAAAGAGTTACCGATTTGACGCTCGCTCAGGCATTGGTCAGTTGGCAAAAGCGGTTAACTCAGGTTCTGCTGCGAGCGTAGATAACGTCTGGGCGCGTGACTTTTCTGACATCGAACATTTCGCGCTAAGTAGTCAACATTACAACCAACTGATGCAGACGTTGGTGCAGGAATACGGTCGTTACCTCAAACGCATTGGACAACAGGAGACTGATCCTAAAACCGGAGAGCCAGAGTCGCTAACGCACAAAGCCAAAGCGGTGTTAGATACCTTCAACCAATGCCGATTGCTGTGCGCGATCCGTGAAGGTGACTTCGGTGTGGCTGGGCTAAACCAACGCATCGAGAAAGCGCTCGCGGCGCGCAAGTTCATTCAAGTTCAGGATGAAATTTGGTATCACGGCAGACCCGTCATGGTTACGCGTAATGATCACGGTTTAGGTTTGTATAACGGTGATATTGGTATTTGCATGCGAGATGACACTGAAGAAGAACCGCGTTTGAAAGTCTTTTTTGAGTTACCTGACGGCAGTGTGAAATCGGTCTTACCGAGCCGAGTACCTGAACATGAAACGGCTTACGCCATGACCATCCATAAATCGCAAGGCAGTGAATTTGATTACACCCTGATGATTTTGCCACCAGACTTTAGCCCGATATTAACCCGTGAGTTGATTTACACAGGCATTACCCGCGCGAAAAAGCGTTTAGCTCTTTACGCCGAACTTAATGTTCTGAAGCGAGGCATTAAGGTGAAAACCACTCGTGCGAGTGGGTTAGTAAAGCGGCTTACGAATTAATTTTTACTTGTGATTGTGACATTTTCGAAGATGATTCTTTGTGGCGGGTCTTATATTTGCCATTTCGTTTTCATGCAAAATGGATTGTTATTGAGTAAGGCTCTTTCTTAGCGATATATTTCTCCTTTCTCATTCACATATCAAAGGCAGCTGAATATGGGATTGCTCGACTCGTCTTTTCTAACCTTCTTTATCGCCGGAGGAGGCACGTTTTTATGGTTCGTTATTATCGGAGCAATTTTTATATTTTTTATACCACTAAAGGTGAAGCGGTTTGCTTTTAATCCGAAACATTATTCAGAAGTAGAGTTAGCTTTAGTCTCGGGTTTTCACTTTGGTGCTTTAGTACATGGTGTAGGCTTAGTTGCGGCGGTCGCTTTACCAACTTTAGCGAGGAGAAGGGGCTTTGCTGATATTCATCAAGTTTGCTCCGGTCTATTCATCGGAATTTGCCGTATTTATATATGCGTTTTATTGCTTCTAGCTATGATCACTTTAGGCTCAATGGTGGTTTGGATGTCTATTACTTGAGAGCTGGAATAGAAGGTCGGTGAAGTTTGCAGTTATTAGAAGTTTTTTTTATTACATTTTTTGTTGCAGGTGCTTTGTTAGTTTTTTGGTACCTGATAGTAGGTATTTTGCTTATTGTTATCACGCCGCAAAAAGTAAAGCACTATGCGTATACTAGTGAGCACTATACAGATATTGAGCTTGCTTTAGTTTCTGGATTTCACTTTGGGGCCTTAATACATGGATTAGCTCTTGTTGCCGCAGTTGCATTTCCTAAGTTGGCCAAAAAAAGAAAGCTAACAGATATTCGTAGAGTTTGCCCAAAGTGGTTCATAAGTATTGGGCTAGTGTACTGGACTATTTTAATCTTTATCGTAGTCACTATTTTTGCATCTTTGTTAGCTATGATTTTGTTTTGAATTAATTACGTACGTAAAAGAAGACCGAGCTTATGGCTCGGTCTTCTTTTATGCATGTTTTGCAAACGCATTGGTAAAAGACACGCTGCGTATTTTGTATTGCGTAAGCGCCCCACAAAGCACACATTCAATTAGCCAGGCACCAGACTTATGATCTTATCTTCACTAATAAGGAGATAA